>CALMAB010000194.1 GCA_937858325.1 uncultured Acetobacteraceae bacterium | reverse complement strand
GCGGCGGTGCTCGCCGCGATGGACTTGGTCGCCGCCGAGACCGGCGCCAGCCTGCACGCCTGCGACGCCGCCGACCCCGCGAGCGTTTCCGCCCTGTTCGCCGCCGTGGGCGCGCCCGAGGTCGTGCTGTACAACCCCAGTCACCGCGTCCGCGGCCCGCTCGTGGACCTCGATCCGGCGGAAGTGGCGAAAAGCCTCGCCGTCACCGCGTTCGGCGCGTTCCTGGTGGCGCAGGCGGCGGCGCGGGGCATGTTGGCGGCCGGGCGGGGCACGATCCTGCTGACCGGCGCATCCGCCGGGGTCAAGGGCTTCGCGCAGTCCGCGCCGTTCGCCATGGGCAAGTTCGCGCTGCGCGGCCTGGCGCAGAGCATGGCGCGGGAGCTGCACCCCCAGGGCGTGCACGTGATACACGTCGTGGTCGATGGCGCCATCCGCTCCGCCGCCCGGGCGGCGCCGCCGGATCAGCCCGGCATCATGCTGGACCCGGATGCCATCGCGCAAACCATGCTGGACGTGATGGCGCAGCCGCGCTCCTGCTGGACGGACGAGATCGCGGTGCGGCCTTGGACGGAGCGGTTCTAGCCGACCTTATCGCCCCTCCAGCCCGGACCAGCGCGCCGCGGGGCTGCCCAGCACTCCGCCGATTGAGCCAAGGGCCGACCGGGCCGCCGACCAGGCCGCATCCAGGACCCGGCCGCCGAGCGAGGCAGGGCGCGGCGCCGGCGGCAGGCCGCACATCGCGCCCCGCAGCAGCGCCGCGAAGTCGCGGGGCTGGTCGGCGGAGGCCATCTGCGCGGGGTCATAGACCTGGAACGGGGCCATCATGCCGTGGTCCTCGTGGCTCAGGATGTGGCAATGGTAAACGAAGTTGCCGACCTGCTCCGGCGCGAAGAACGGGACCGTGATGAAGATCCGCCCACCGTAGGGCGCCAAGGGGAACGTGTCGTGGTAAACGTCCACGTTGTCGATGGCGCCAGCGTTCTGCGTCTCCGGCGCATACTGCGTGAGCAGCCCGGACGGGTCCTGCACGGCTTGCGCAGTCCGGAAGCCCGGCGGCGCGCCGGAGTCGGTCGGCAGCGTCAAGCGGAACTTGTCCTCATGGACGTGGACGTTGTGCAGCTCGCCCGTGTAGTTGACGATCTCCCACACTTCCTGCGTGCCCAGGCGCGCGCAAACGTGGGGGACGCTGTCAGGCTGCAGCATCGCCTGCATGGGGAACGGCTGCGGCGCGATGGTGTGCTGCGCGTCGATCGTCACGCCGTTCGCGTCCACGACCTCGCTGCCCAGCAGGTAGGTGTAGGTCCCATCGGTCGGGTTCGGATTGTCGGCGAAGGTGATGCGGCGCCGGGTCACCCGGCCGGCGGGCAGCGTGATGCAGTTGGCCGGCGCGGCGCCGACCGCGACGTTGGAGGGCGCCACCGAGGCCGGCGCCGTCATCGGCAGGGTCATCACCATGCCCGCTGTCAGGGATGACCCGGCCGCCGCCGGCTGCGGGCCGGGCGGCATGGAGACTTGGGCCAAGTCGATGCGCGGCCAATGGCTGCCCTGCGCGCCCGTGGTGATGCCCGTGGTGCGCAGCGTCATCTGCCGTCCCGCGGCGCCGCCGGCGTTGATCACCAGTATCTCCGCGCGGGTCGCGGGCAGCATCAGCACGCGCTGGAGCGGCACGCCCACCTGGAGGCCGGCGCCGCCCGTGGAGCGGGTGCCGGCAGCGACGCCGTCAAGCGAAAGCACGTCTAGCGACTCCGCCTGCCCTGTCGCGTTGTCCACCAGTTCGAGGATGTACGTCTCGTCGGCGCTGAGGTTGGCGATGCGCCAGATCTGGTTCCGCCCCGGCTGCAGCATGACCGTGGGGTTGGCCTGGCCGTTGACGGTGTGCAGCCACACCGTGTCCTGGCCCGGGTTGGTGACGCCGCCGGCGGTCGCGCCGTGGTGCCCGCAATAGCCCGGCCCCGCGAACTGGTTGGGCACGGTGATGGGCGGGTTGGCGTAAGACAGGCAGGCGTTCGGGTTGAAGTCTGCCCCGTGCAGCCACTGCGCCGTCTGTCCCGCCGGCACCGCGCCCGGCACGGCGCCGCGCGGCACGGCGAGCTGGATGTCGCGCAGCCCCATGTACAGCACGTCGGCGCTGTTCAGCGCGGCGGTGCTGGCCGCGTCGGTGGCCGGGCTGGCGAGCAGGTCGGCGCGCAGGTCGCCAACGTAGAACATCGCGGACTGGCCCGCCGTGATGTCGTCGGCGGTCCGCTCGTGCAGGTGGGCATGGAGCCATTGCAGCCCGGACGGGTAGGGCTGCGGCGCCGCCTGGCTGCCCAGCATGTAGCCGGGCAGGGTGGCGGGGACGTCGTAGCGGTAGGAGGTCGTGGTGCCCGGCTGGTCCGCCACGAAGATGTCGTCGCCGAGCGGGGTGCAGGGCCGGGGGCTGGTGATCACGCCGTGTATGTGCAGGTTCACGGCGCCGTCCAGCGGCTCGCCCGCCGCGAGCTGGTTCACCACGTCGATGCGCACCGTGTCGCCGGGCGAGGCGGCCATCACGAAGGGCCGGTAGGAATCGGCGGCGGCCGATGCGGGATCGGTGCCATAGCCCGGCAGCGTGACGGTGTACGGGCCGACATCGGGCCGGGGGGTGTCGCGGATCACCAGGCGGCCCGGGCTGACCGGGCCTGTCGCCGCGGGCAGGGCCGGGCAGGCACCGGTCGAGCCCGGCGGGCTTGTCGCGTCCGGCGACGAACCGATCGGCAAGCCGCTGGCGTAAAGCGCGACGGGCTGCTGCAGCTCCGCTGCCTTGGCGCCCGGCATGGCGACGAGCAGGCAGCAGGCCAGCGAAGCCGAGATCGCTTGAAGGTGGAACATCTGCATAGGGCGGCCTCCGCTCAGGATGCTGTCCAAGTCACGCTCAGACACTCACGCCAAAGTAAATCGGCTGCATCGCATCGGCGTATACACAAAAATGTCTTTCTGATGGAAACTATACAAACCTCTTAGCTTGTTCATCGATGAACAACTTTTGATGCCGCCACGCCGCATCGGTCGCCCAGTCATTCACCGGCGAGTGCCCCGGCGACTCGGCGGTGAAGTTCGGCCAACAGGTCCGCGATGCCGCGCCCCGCCGTGTCCAGGACCAAGCGCGGCCTGTCCCAAGGGTCGTAGGCGCGCTGCCGCACGTCGTCCCAATTCGGGACGCGAAGCCCCGCGATGTCGGCTTGGCGCGTTTCCACCCGGCGGCGGTGCTCAACGGGATCGGAGCAGACAAGCTCGATCTCGACGTAGGGCGAGGAAGCGTTGGCCGCGGCCCGCCTCCAAGCATCCCGCGTGACGGCGAGGGGGTTGACCGAGTCCGCGACGACATCCTGGCCCAAGGCCAGGTTCGCCTCGGCCAGCGCGTAGGCGACCAAGTAGCCGGACGGCCCGACATCGCCTGCCAGCATCCCGGACGCCCTGATAGCCTGCTCGATGCTGTCGTTGCGCAGGTATGTCGCGCGCCTTTGTTGCGCGACCAGCCGTGCCAGCGTCGTCTTGCCTGTTCCCGGCAGCCCGCCGAACACGATCAGCACGGCGGCGCCTCCCTACTCCGGCAACGTGCTGCCAACCAGCGGCTCCGGCAAAGCACGCGCGTCGCGCCGCGCGTTCCGGCTCAGCATCCGCAACTCGCCCACCATCGCGCGCGCCATGCCCCGCCAGGCCAGTTGCGGGTCGTCCGCCCCGGCGCACGGCGCCACCTTGCCCGTCAGCAGGCGCGCCAGGCCCCCGGCGAGGCTTGCAGGCGTCGGGTCGCACATGACCGCCATCGGCTCGTCGCGCAGCTGCTCCTCCAAGCCGCCCACCCGGGTCGCCACCAGCCAGCGCCGGGCGGCCACGGCGGCGGCGGCGACGCCGCTTTGGCTGGCCTCGCGGTGCGACAGCACCAGGGCGTCGGCCCAGGCCAGCAGCGCGCCGACCTCGTCCTCCGGCACCCAGCGGTTCTCGACGGACACGCCGGGCATCGCGCGCAGCGTGTCCAGCACCGCGGTTTCCGGCCCGCTTCCGACCACGCGCACCTCGAAGTCCGACCGCTCGCCCAGCAGCGCCAGGCTTTCCGCCAGCAGGTCCAGGCCCTTGTACGGCAGCAGCCGCCCGAAGGAGAGCAGGCGCAGCCGCCCGCCATGCGCGCCCGGCGGCGGCGGGCGCTCGCCGAACGCGAAGGGCGGCAGGGACGCCGTCATCAGC
>CALMAB010000193.1 GCA_937858325.1 uncultured Acetobacteraceae bacterium | reverse complement strand
GTTGCTGCGCCTGCTCGCGCAGGTGGTTGCCCGCGGTGGTGGAGTTGGTGAACTGCAGCTTGACCCCGTCCTTTTCGCGGATGCCGCCGGACCCTGGCTTCCACCCGGCGGCGTCCAGGGTCGCGCGGGCGCGGTCGGGGTCATAGACCTGCTTCGGCAGGTCGGGATCGAAGGCCCAGGAGGCCGGGGGCAGGTAGGATTCGCTCGGGCGCGGCAGGCCGTAATACAGGTCGTTGATGATGCTGGCCTTGTCCAGGCTCATGTAAAGCGCCTGGCGGACCGCTGGGTCCTTGAACTGCGGCAGGGCCAGGTTGAAGTAGAAGTTCTCGATGGCGGCCGTGGGGATGGGCGTCACGACGCGGTTGGGCAGCGCCTTGGCTTCCGCGTAGTGGTCGGCCGAGATGCCTTGCAGGCTGATGTAGTCGATGTCGCCGGTGCGAAACTGGGTGTAGAGCACCGTGAGGTCCGGGATGTATTTGAACACCACCCGTTCGAGGTAAGGTCCCTCGTCGAAATACGCCTCGTTGGCGGAAAGCGTGATGTGGTCGCCCGGCACCCGCTCGCTCCATTTGAACGGTCCAGTGCCGACCGGCGCGCGCAGGAACGGCGAGCTGCGTGGGTCGGACTGCCCGGCGAGCAGATGCTGCGGCACGATGAAGGTCCAGGCGAGGATTGAGGCGTAGGGCGAGAACGGCTTGTCCAGCCGCCAGGTGATCTCGTGCGGTCCCGTCACCTTCAGGTCGCGCAGCAGCTCATGGCCCGACCGTGTGCCGGCGGGGAAGTCGGGGTTGTTGATGAGGTCGAGGGTGAACTTCACGTCCTCCGCGGTGAAAGGCTTGCCGTCGTGCCACTTCACGTCCCCGCGCAGCTTGATCCGCCATTGCAGGCCGTCCTCCGACACGCCGCCGTTGACGACCGTGGGCACCTCGGCCGCCAAGCGCGGCAGGAAGTTGCCTTTGGGATCCACCGCCCAAAGCGAGCTGAACAGCGACATGTAGATGCCGTCGTCCACCTCGATGTGCGGCAGCAGCGGGTTGAACACCGTGGGTTCCTGCGAGATGCCGATGACGACCTGGCCGGCGGGCTTCGGCTTGTTTTGCGCACGGGCGCCGGTACTCAGCAGCGGCACGGCGGCGCCGCCGGCCAGCGCCAGTTGCAGGACCCTGCGCCGCGGCAGGCGGACGTTGGCGCGATGCTCGTTCATGGGCGGCTCCTGTGCGTGCGGGTTGGGGTCAGGCGGGCGCTTCGACGACGATGGGCGAGCCGTCGCTGAAGCGGGAAAAGCGGAACGGCGTCGGATCGACCAGGGGGGCGGCCCCGGTCACGAGATCGGCGGCGAGCCGCCCTGCCGCCGGGCCGATGCCGAAGCCGTGGCCGGAAAAGCCGGTCGCCACCACCAGGCCCGGCACGTCGTCCACGGCGCTGATGACCGGCACCGCGTCCGGCGTCACGTCGATCATGCCGGCCCATTGCTGGACGACCTGCATCCCCTGGAACACGGGGAACGCCGCCTTGAGCGCCGCCACCGCCCCGTTGTTGATGCCCGGCGCCGGCTCGGCGTCGAGCGTCCGCACCTGTTCAAACGGGCTGGGAGCGTCGAGCGCCCAGGTGCGGGGGGTGCGGGCCTCGGCCATGAAGCGGCCGTCCAAGCGGAGGCGCAGGCTGCGCCGGGTCGCCTTGGCGGCCGGCAGGAACTCGCGGAAAAAACGAAGGGTGTCGGGGACCAGCGGCACCACGTTGGCCGAGCCGTTGGCCACCGTGTAGCCGCCGTCCATGCGCTTGCGGTAGGCGAACTGGCTGGTCCAGGCCGACACCTCGGGTCCGCCGGGCAGCGGCGCGGTGCGCAAAACGGAGGACCGCACCTTGAGCTGCGGCAGGCGCAGGCCGAGGCTGCCGCAGAACAGGCGCGACCACGCGCCGCCGGCCAGCACCACGCCGTCGCAGGCGATGCGCCCGTGCTCCGTCACCACGCCCGCGACCCGGCCGCCCGCCATGTCGAGGCCGCGCACGGCACATTGGGTGAGGATGGTCGCGCCGAGGCGCTGCGCCGCGCGGGCGATGGGGGGGCCGGCCTTTTGCGGCTCCGCCCGGCCGTCGTCTTGGGTGTAGAGGCCGGACTTGTAGGCGCGGGCGGCGCCGGGCAGCAGGGCGGCCAGATCCTCGCCTTCGACCAGGCGGGAACTCATCTGGTAGGGCTGGGCGCGTTCCAGCCAGGCTTCGTGGTGCGCCCGGTCGGCGTCGGTTTCGCCGACGTAAAGCACGCCGCATTCGCGGAAGCCGGTTTCGGCGGCAACGGTGTGGTTCATCTCCTTCCACATGCGCAGCGCCTCGATGATCAGCGGGATTTCCCGCTGGTCGCGCCCGGTCTTGCGCACCCAGCCCCAGTTGCGGCTGGATTGCTCGGCCACGAGCTGGCCCTTCTCGCACAGCGTCACCGCCACGCCGGCCTGCGCCAGCGCAAGTGCCGTGGAGATGCCGATGATGCCGCCGCCGATGACGACAATCCCGGTTCGCGCGGGCTGCCGGTCGTCGGCCTCGAACGGGTCAATCTCGGGTCCCAATAGTGTACACTCCTAATCGGCTTGCGTGGGTTGCAGGGTGGGGGCTGATATCGGCGCGGCCAAGGCGAGGTCATCGCGCACGCAGGCCTTCCAATGCCCCGGCGCAACCTCGCGCAGGTCCGGCGGCGCTTCGGCGCAGCGCGGCTGCGCGTAGGGGCAGCGGGTGCGGAAGGTGCAGCCGGAGGGCGGCGACACCGGGCTGGGCACGTCGCCCTGCAGCAGGATGCGGCGCCGCCGGGCCGCGGGGTCGATGGTGGGAACGGCGGAGAACAGCGCCTCCGTGTAAGGGTGGCGCGGCCCGGTGAACAGCGCCGCGGTGTCCGCCAGCTCGACGATGCGGCCCAAGTACATCACCGCCACCCGGTCGGAGATGGTGCCGACCACGGCCAGGTCGTGCGCCACGAACAGCACGGTGAGGCCGAGCCGCGCGCGGAGGTCGAGCAGCAGGTTCACCACCTGCGCCTGCACCGACACGTCCAGCGCGGACACCGGCTCGTCCGCCACCAGCAGCTCCGGCCCGGCCATCAGCGCGCGGGCGATGCCGATGCGCTGCCGCTGGCCGCCGGAGAACTCGTGCGGGTAGCGGTCGGCGGCGCCGGGGAACAGGCCCACGAGGTCCAATGCCTCCTCGACGCGCTGCCGGCGCTGGCGGGAGGACAGGGCGGGTTCGTGGACCAGCAGCGGCGTGGACAGGATGCGCTCCACGCTCATGCGCGGGTTGAGCGAGCCGTAGGGGTCCTGGAACACCAACTGCATGTGCCGGCGCACCGGCCGAAGCGCGCGGCGCGGCAGATGGGTGATGTCCTGGCCGCGGAACTGAATCGTGCCCCGCGGCGGCTCCGTAAGGCGCATCAGCGTGCGGCCGACCGTGGTCTTGCCGGAGCCGGACTCGCCCACCAGCCCCAGCACCTCCCCGCGC
>CALMAB010000192.1 GCA_937858325.1 uncultured Acetobacteraceae bacterium | reverse complement strand
GGCCAACCCGGCCCGCCGCCTGAAACGCCTGCTGCTGACCGAGGAAGCGGAGGCCGCGCTGCAAGGCCGCCTGCCGCAGCCCTGGCCCTTGCCCCCGGAGCGCGCGGACCGGACCAAGCTGGACCAGCTGCTGGGCCGGGACACCGTGCACCAAGGCGCCGCGCTGCTTGCGGACCTGCTGGCGCCGCCCGCGCTGTCGGCCGTGCTGGAACGGCCCGGGCCGGTGCTGGTGCTGGACCAGGTGGTCGATCCCCGCAACGTCGGCGCCGTGCTGCGCAGCGCCGCGGCGTTCGGCGCCGCCTGCGTCATTACCCAGGACCGCAACGCGCCGGAGGAAACGGGCGTGCTGGCCAAGGCCGCGTCGGGCGCCTTGGAGCAGGGGCCGCGGCTGCGCGCCGGGACCCTCGCCCGGACGCTGGCAGCCCTCAAGGTCGCCAGGCTGTGGGTCGTCGGGCTGGACAGCGGGGGCGCCCCGCTGCGCGGCACGGCCTTTGCCGAGCGGCGCGTGGCGCTGGTGCTGGGCGCCGAGGGCGCCGGCCTGCGCCGCCTGACGCGGGACACCTGCGACGAGATCGCCGGGTTGGCCACCCCGGGCCTGATGGAAAGCCTGAACGTGTCGGCCGCCGCGACCGTGGCGCTTTACGAGTTGGGGCGACCTGTATGACCGACCTGTTCGATGCGGAGCGCGCCGCCCAGGCGCTGACCGCGGCACGGCGAAGCCGGCGCGTGCTGGACCGGCTGCCGCCTGAAGTTGCGCCGCAAACACTGGCGGACGGGATCGCGGCCCAGCTCGCCGTGGCCCGCCAGGCCGGTGCCCATCCCCCGGCTGGGTTTAAGATCGGCGCGACCTCCCGGCGTATGCAGGAGTACTTGGGCCTGCCCGGGCCGCTCGCGGGGTTCATTGCCGAGGCCGGGCTGCATGGCAGCGGCAGCACGCTCAGCTTTCAATCCTTTCTGAACGTGGGCATTGAATGCGAGCTGGCCGTAGTCCTGGCGCAGGGCCTCCCGCCCGGCCCGTGCAGCAACGCCCAGGCCGCCGCGGCGGTGGGCGAGGTGATGGCGGGCATCGAGGTGGTCGAGAACCGCTACGGCCCGCTCGACGTGCTCGGCACGCCGACGCTGGTCGCCGACCAGGTGTATCACGCCGGGGCGGTGTTGGGGGCGCCCTCCCCAGACTGGCGCGGCCTCGACCTCCGCAGCTTGCCCGGCAGCGTGTTGGTGGACGGGCAGGAGCGCGGCGCAGGCACCGGCGCCGACCTGTTGGGAGATCCCATGACTGCGCTGGCCTGGCTTGCCGCATCAGAGGAGGCCCGCGCCTTCGGCGGGCTACGCGCCGGGCAGGTCGTGATGCTGGGCAGCGTTTGCCCGCCGATCTGGCTGGACGGCCCGGCGGAGATCACGGTGCAGTTCGCCCCGCTGCCAAGCGTTTCTTTGTCTCTGGTGTAGATTTATAAGGATTGTTTTAACTTATAGAGCGGAGAATACACCCCGAACCGCCAACTGGGATTAACGCCATGTCCACCGCTCCCGCCTCGAAGCGCCGCATCCAATGGACCGCCCTGTCTGACGACCTGCAGCTCGCCTTGGCCGAGCAAGCGCTGTGCCGCGCCGCCGAGACCATCGCCGGACAGGCCGAAAGCCTCGCGTCCGAGATGGAAGGGGGATCGTTGACCGATGGAGGCGGTCCGGACGCCCTTCGCCTGCTCGCCGCGGTGATCCGCGCCACCAGCGGTGGCACGCAGTTCATGGACGCGAAGCGGCACTGACGGGGACGGGCTGGCCTTGGAGGCTGGTGCCGGGTGCAGGGATCGAACCCGCGGCCCCCTGATTACAAATCAGGTGCTCTACCATCTGAGCTAACCCGGCATCTCGCGACGGTGTAGCAACCGGGACGCCGCGTGCCAACCTTGGCGGCGCCCGCGAACCAACGCCACCCTGTCAGGCCGGCACGGGTTGGGCCGGCAGCGGAGCGTTCCCGGTGAACTTGCGCAACCGGCGCTGCAGCAGCGTCCAGGCCAGCTTGGTGCCCAGCACGGACAGCTTGCCTCGGGGCGGGAGGCCCACCGACTTCAGGACCATGCCCATGCTGCGCTCGATGTGGCGCAGGCGGTAGAAGCCCATGGCACGGCTCATGTAGGCCGCAATGCAGCGGTCATGCGCGTAGGCCAGGCTTTCCGGCTCGTTCCCGCAATGGAAGGCGTAGGCCAGCTCGTCGTCCTCGCTTTCGGTGATGCGGCCCGCGGCGATGCGCAGCCGGGTCAGCAGGCTGAGGTTTTCCCGCACCAAATAGCGCCGCATGTGGTCGTAGAACAGCTTGAAATGCCGGTACTCGTCGGCCGCGATCAGGCGGCAAACCTGTTGCAGCACAGGCTCCTTCGCGGCGTCGGCCAGCGCGGTGTAGTAGCTGCTGGTCCCGGTCTCCACCATGCAGCGGGCGATCAGCTCGCCCGTGCGCGAGCCCCGCACCGACGCGTCGGCATCGAGCGGAAGCTTGTAGCCGGCGCGGTAGCGCGCAAACGCCGTCTCGAAGTCCCAGCCGGGGTCGGCCAGCATCGCCCATCTGCCGAGCGCATCGCCGTGCTGGACCTCCTCGACCGCCCAGTTGTCCGCGGCGCCGCGGAAATCCGGGTCGTCCCGGAAGATGCGGCCGAGATACAAGGCGTAGTCCATGCCGTTCCGCTCGACCATCGCCGCGGCTTTGACGAGCGGAACGATATCGGGATCGGCCAAGGCCGGGTCAAAACGGTCCCAGGGAACGTCTTCAATCCGCCAATGCTTCATCCGAAACGCTGCTCGCTCAAGTGCAACGGCCACAATAGGCAGGCATGGCGGCCGCGTTAATAGACGACCCGGCACCGTGTCCCCGGCGCGTTGTCTTGCCGGATCGGGTGTTGCAGCGATGTGACAAGCTTTGGCACGGCGTCCCTGCCCGGAGCGCGGGCAAGGCGTCAAACGGTGCGAATGCTCCCGGCGCTCAGGCCGCCTCGGCGGCGGCCACCATGGCGCGGGCGGATTGCTGGCGCTGCATCGCCGCTTCCAGCGCGGGGATGTCCGCTTTGTCCGCCGCGGCGTAGGCGGCGTCGGCCTCCGCCAACCGTGCCTCGGCGGCGCTGCGGGACACCTCGGCCACCGGGACGGCCTCGTCGGCCAGCACGGTGCAGCGTTCCGGCGTGACCTCGGCAAAGCCGCCGCTGACATACAGGCGGCTGGTGGGACGGCCGCCCTCGTGCAGGGTGATCGTGCCGCCCCGGAGCAGCACGATCATCGGCGCGTGGCCCGGCAGCACGCCCATCTCCCCCTCGGCCGCCGGGATCACGGCCATATCGACCGGCTGCGACAGCAGCAGGCGGTCGGGGCTGACGATCTCCAGCAGCGTCGGCATCAGGCGGCGACCTTCATGCCTTCGGCCTTCTTCACCGCATCCTCGATGGTGCCGACCATGTAGAACGCGGCTTCCGGCAGGTGGTCGTACTCGCCATCGACGATGGCCTTGAAGCTGCGCACCGTGTCGGCGATGGGCACGAAGATGCCGGGGCTGCCGGTGAACACCTCGGCGACGTGGAACGGCTGCGACAGGAAGCGCTCGATGCGCCGGGCGCGGGCCACGACCAGCTTGTCATCCTCGCTCAGCTCGTCCATGCCCAGAATGGCGATGATGTCCTGCAGGCTTTTGTAGGTCTGCAGCACGCGCTGCACCTCGCGGGCGACCTCGTAATGCTCCTGCCCGACGATGCGCGGGTCGAGGCTGCGCGAGGTGGAGTCGAGCGGGTCCACGGCGGGGTAGATGCCCTTCTCGGAAATGGCGCGGTTCAGCACCGTGGTCGCGTCCAAGTGGGCGAAGCTCGTGGCCGGCGCCGGGTCGGTCAGGTCGTCCGCCGGCACGTAGATGGCCTGCACGGAGGTGATGGACCCCTTCTTGGTGCTGGTGATCCGCTCCTGCAACGCGCCCATGTCGGTGGCGAGCGTCGGCTGATAGCCCACCGCCGACGGGATGCGGCCCAGCAGCGCCGACACCTCCGCGCCCGCCTGGGTGAAGCGGAAGATGTTGTCCACGAAGAACAGCACGTCCTGCCCTTCCTCGTCGCGGAAGTACTCCGCGAGCGACAGGCCGGACAGCGCCACGCGGGCGCGGGCGCCCGGCGGCTCGTTCATCTGGCCATAGACCAGGGCCACCTTGCTGCCCTCGGTCGTGTCCTCGCCGAGCTTGATGACCCCGGCGTCGATCATCTCGTGATACAGGTCGTTGCCTTCGCGGGTGCGCTCGCCGACGCCGGCGAACACCGACACGCCGCCGTGCGCCTTGGCGATGTTGTTGATCAGCTCCTGGATCAGCACCGTCTTGCCGACGCCCGCGCCGCCGAACAGCCCGATCTTGCCGCCCTTCAGGTAAGGTGCCAGCAGGTCCACGACCTTGATGCCCGTCACCAGGATTTCCGAGCTGGTCGCCTGGTCCTCGAAGGAGGGCGCCATGCGGTGGATCGGGTAGCGCATGGTGCCGTCCACCGGGCCGCGCTCGTCGATCGGCTCGCCGATGACGTTGAGGATGCGGCCCAGGGTTCCCGGCCCGACCGGCACGCTGATCGGCGCGCCGGTCGGGCCGGGAACCCTGTGCCGCGCACCATGCCGTCCGGGCTGTCCATGGCAATGCAGCGCACGGTCTTCTCGCCCATTTCCAGCGCCACTTCGAGCACCAGCGTGGCG
Source organism: uncultured Acetobacteraceae bacterium (assembly GCA_937858325.1). Classification (GTDB taxonomy): domain Bacteria; phylum Pseudomonadota; class Alphaproteobacteria; order Acetobacterales; family Acetobacteraceae; genus CAHJXG01. The sequence continues at coordinate 4,435 of CALMAB010000192.1, read as the reverse complement.
TCCCCGTTCTTGGCGTGCAACGCGTTCTGGATGTAGGGCAGCTCGCCCTCGAACTGCACGTCCACGACGGCGCCCAGCACCTGCGTCACGCTGCCGACGTTGTTCTTCGCCATTTGCTTTCCTTCCCTGACCAGCCCTAAAGCGCTTCCGCGCCCGAGATGATCTCGATCAGTTCCCTGGTGATGTTCGCCTGGCGCGTGCGGTTGTAGTTCAGCGTCAGGCGGTTGATCATGTCGCCGGCGTTGCGGGTCGCGTTGTCCATGGCGGACATGCGCGCGCCCTGCTCCCCGGCCGCGCTCTCGATCAAGGCGCGGAACAGCTGGATGGCCATGTTGCGCGGCAGCAGGGCGGCGAGGATTGCCTCCTCGTCCGGCTCGAACTCGTACTGCGCCTGCGGGCCGGCCGGCTTTTCCTCCGGTTCCGCCTCCGGCATGGGCAGCGGGACGAGCTGCGCCTCCGTCGGCACCTGGCTGATCACCGACACGAAGCGGTTGTAGATCACCGTGCACACGTCGAACTCGCCCGCGGCCAGCATGGCGGCAATGCGCGCCGCCACCTCGTCCACGTCGGAGAACTCGACGCGCTTCTTGCCGGCGAAGCTGTACTCGCCGATCAGCCGGTCCGCATACTCGCGCCGCAGGTAGTCGCGGCCCTTGCGCCCCACGGTGATGACGCGAACCGTCTTGCCCTCGCCCTCCAGCCGCTGGATGGCGTTGCGGGCGGCGCGGCCGACGTTGGTGTTGAACGCCCCGGCCAGCCCGCGGTCTGCCGTCACCACGACCAGCAGCTGCACCTGGTCGCGCCCGGTGCCGATCAGCATGGGCGGCGCGTTGGGCGACCCGGCGGCGCTCGCCGCCAGCGCCGCCAACATGCGCTGCATCCGCTCGGCATAGGGCCGCGCGGCCTCAGCCTGCGTCTGCGCGCGCTTCAGCTTGCTCGCCGCCACCATCTTCATGGCCGACGTGATCTTGCGCGTGGACTTGACGCTGTTGATGCGCGCGCGGAGCGCCTTGAGGCTGGCCATCAGGCGAAGTTCTTGGCGAAGCCGTCCATGAAGGACTGAAGCGTCTTCTCCACGTCCGGCTTCATCTCGCGGCTGTCGCGTATGCCCTGCAAGACGCTCGGCTCCTTGCTTTTAAGCTCGGAGATCATGCGCCGCTCGAACTCGCCGATCTTGCCCACGTCGATGCCGTCCAAGTACCCTTTGGTGCCGGCATACAGGCTGATGACCTGCTCCTCAACCGGCATGGGGCTGAACTGCGGCTGCTTCAGCAGCTCGGTCAGCCGCGCGCCGCGCGCCAGCAGCTTCTGCGTGGAAGCGTCGAGGTCGCTCGCGAACTGCGCGAAGGACGCCATCTCGCGATACTGCGCCAGCTCAAGCTTGATGGAGCCGGCAACCTTCTTCATCGCCTTGATCTGCGCAGACGACCCGACGCGGGACACCGAAAGCCCCACGTTCACCGCCGGGCGGATGCCACGGAAGAACAGCTCGGTTTCCAGGAAGATCTGGCCGTCGGTAATCGAGATGACGTTGGTGGGGATGTAGGCCGACACGTCGCCGGCCTGCGTCTCGATGATCGGCAGCGCCGTCAGGCTGCCGGCGCCGTGCGCCGCCGACATCTTGGCCGCCCGCTCCAGCAGGCGGCTGTGCAGGTAGAACACGTCGCCCGGATACGCCTCGCGGCCCGGCGGGCGGCGCAGCAGCAAGGACATCTGGCGGTAGGCGACCGCCTGCTTCGACAGGTCGTCGTAGCAGATCATCGCGTGCATCTTGTTGTCGCGGAAGTACTCGCCCATCGTGCAGCCGGTATAGGGCGCCAGGAACTGCATCGGCGCCGGGTCGCTGGCGGTGGCGGCGACGACGATGGAGTATTCCAGCGCGCCGTTCTCTTCCAGCGTGCGGACCAACTGCGCGACCGTCGAACGCTTCTGCCCGATCGCCACGTAGATGCAGTAGAGCTTGGCCCCTTCCTCCGTGCCGGAGTTGACGCCCTTCTGGTTGATGATCGCGTCGATGATCACCGCCGTCTTGCCGGTCTGGCGGTCGCCGATCACCAGTTCGCGCTGGCCGCGGCCGACCGGGATCAGCGCGTCGATGGCCTTGAGGCCGGTCTGCATCGGCTCGTGCACCGACTGGCGCGGGATGATGCCGGGCGCCTTCACCTCGACCCGGCTTTGGGTCACGTCCGCGAGCGGCCCCTTGCCGTCGATGGGCTGGCCCAGCCCGTCCACCACGCGCCCCAGCAGGCCGCGGCCCACCGGCACGGACACGATGTCGCCCGTGCGGGTCACGGTGTCGCCTTCGCGGATGCGGCTGTCGTCGCCGAACACCACGACGCCGACGTTGTCGGTTTCCAGGTTCAGCGCCATGCCCTTGATCCCGGCGGACGGGAACTCGACCAGCTCGCCGGCCTGGACGTTCTGCAGGCCGAACACCCGGGCGATGCCGTCGCCCACGGACAGCACCTGCCCGGTTTCGGCGACGTTCTGCTCGGTGTCGAACGCGGCGATCTGCTTCTTCAGGATCTCCGAGATTTCGGCGGGGCGGATTTCCATCTTAGGCGGCACCCTTCATGGCATACTGCAGTCTTTGCAGCCGGGATTTCAAACTGGTGTCGTACAAGCGCGCGCCGATGCGGACCACCAGGCCCCCCAACAGGGTGGGATCGACGCTGTCCTCGATGTTCACGGTGCCGTAGCCGGCCTCGATCATGCGGGCGCGCAGCTGCTCGCGCTGCACGTCCGACAGCGGGTGGGCACTCACGACCTTGGCCACCACCACGCCGCGCTTGCTGGCGACCAGCTCGGCGAAGCTCGCCACGATGCTGCGCAGCGCGCCCAACCGGCGGTTGTTAGCCACCACGCCCACGAAGTGCTGCAGCAGCTCGCTGAAGCCTTCCTGCTTCAGCACCGCGACGGCCGCCGTGCGGGCCTGGGTCACGTCGATCAGCGGACTGTCCAGCAGGCGGCGGAACTCGGGGCTTTGGTCGATCAGGCGGCCCAGCGCCTGCATCTCGTCCACCGTGGCATCGAGCGCACGGGTATCGTCGGCCTGCGCATACAACGCCGCCGCGTAACGGCCGGCAAGGGTGCCGCCGGAGGAGTTCGAGCCAGAAGCCACGCGCCCACTTTCAACTAGATCGCCCGTCCGCATCGCGGGCGAAGGCCTCTACCATGGGGTTCCCCGTGCTGCAACGGGCGGGGCGGAGTGCCTGGTAGAGATTCAAGTGGCTTGGCCTCGCTTGCGACCGGCGACCGCCTCGTGCAAATCCGTTTGACATCGTAAGAGGAACACCCGATGGCCGATCTGTCCGATCGCATCATCGGCCATTATGAGCATCATGCCCGTGCGTGGGACGCGGACCGACGCAGCAACGGTTGGAACGACAAGCCCTGGCACGACCGTTTCGTGGCAGCATTGCCAAAAGGAGCGAAGGTCCTGGACCTGGGCTGCGGAGCCGGAGCGCCCGTGGCCCTCAACATGGTTGCCCACGGGTTCCGGGTCACAGGGGTTGACTCGTCTCCTACCCTGATCTCGCTCTGCCGCGACCGTATGCCCGGCCAAGAGTGGATCGTCGCGGATATGCGGCTGCTATGTTTGCCGGACAAGTTTGATGGTGTCCTCGCGTGGGACAGCTTCTTCCACCTGAACCCGGACGATCAGCGCCGCATGTTCGAGGTGTTCGCCGAACATGGCTCTGAGACGGCAGTCCTGATGTTCAACACAGGGCCAGCTTACGGCGAAGCGGTCGGCAGCTACCGCGGCGACCCGCTTTATCACGCCAGCCTTGATCCGGCAGACTACAGGACGCTTCTCGACGGGATCGGGTTCGATCTGCTTGCCCACACCGCCGAGGACCGCGAAGCGGGCGGCCGGACTGCCTGGCTGGCCCGGTCACGCCCTCGAAGTTCGACCTGATGTCAGCCGTCCGCCCTGGCTGTTCTCCGGATTTTGTAGAACGCATAAGCGAAGCGCCGTGCGCCGACGCTTTCCCGCCCTACGAAGGCAATGGAAGCAAGCGGCTGGTGTAATGCCAACGGCCTTTTGCCTCGACCTTTCCGTCATTGCGAGCCGCCTTTGCGGCGCGGCAATCCAGGGACCGCCAGGACTGCGCTCGCCCCCTGGATTGCCGCGTCGCTGCGCTCCTCGCAATGACGCGAGGAACGGTCAGCGCAGAAGGCCGCTGGTGTAGCACGTCGTTAGGCTGCCCGGCCCGTTAAAGGAACGAAACCGGGTCCACGTCCACGTCCACCCGCGCGGAGCCGGGCACCCGCACCTGGTCCAGCCAGTCCCGCAGCAGCGGCTGCACGGCGATGTCGCGCCGGGTCTTGAGCAGCAGCCGGCGGCGGTGCCGCCCGCGCAGGATCGCCAGCGGCGCCGGCGCGGGACCCAGCACCAGCACGCCCTCCGCCCGGGGTGCTGACTGGCCCAGGT
>CALMAB010000191.1 GCA_937858325.1 uncultured Acetobacteraceae bacterium | reverse complement strand
GTCGGCGACGTGATCGACCCGGCCTCCGGCGCCCTCGTCGCCGGCACCCGCGCGGAAGACGGGCGGCGCGGACCCGGCGCCGTTTCTGCCATCATGCGCGGCGAGCTGCCGCCCGCGATGCAGGCCGGCATGGCGACGACCATCGGTGTGGTGGCGACCGACGCCGTGCTGACCAAGGCGCAGGCCCGCAAGCTCGCGCAGCAGGCGCATGACGGCCTGGCCCGCACCATCGAGCCGTCGCACAGCATGTGGGACGGCGACACGCTGTTCGCCCTTGCCACGGGGCAAAGCGGGCTGCCGGGCAACATGCTGACGCTGGGCGTGCTGGCGGCCCGGGTCACGGCGTCCGCGGTGCTGCGCGCCGTGCTGGCGGCCAAGGGCGTCGCCGGACCCGGCCTGCCTACCGTGCCGGCGGCGTCGGAGCTGGGCTGAGACGTTTCCTATTAGATGAGCTTCGATTTAAAAGGCGGTTTTAGTTGCTTTCTGTTACGATCTGGTGTTAATGCGAGGAGATGAAATCACTCGTGCTCGCAGTTTTCGTTTTGCTGCCTGTAAGTCCCGCATTTGCTGACAACGTCATAATAGAGAAAAGAATAGGAGAGTGTTATGCCATCAAAGATGATCAGGTTCGGCTTAAATGTTATGATTTCTCAATTAAGCAAGAAGTAGACAGGTATAATGACAAGTTAGATATTGTACGGCAAGAGTGGCATGGCAATGGTCTGCTGACTACCCGCCCCTTCCATATGGGTAGCTCATGGGAGTTTCAGTTTGACGCCAAAGGTACTCTTTTTCAAGCTATGCTCTACCACAAGGGAGAGTCCATTGACGAAGCAATGCCTCACATCGTCGCTAATCAGACGGGGAAAGGTGAGGGAAGTTCATACGTTGACGCCGCAGGTGATTACTATTTAATGATAAACGCTATCGGGCCATGGACAGCTAAAGCTATCCTTGTCAGTAGGTAAAATTCGTTATAGCTGAAGTATGATTTTCAAGGACATTCTGCGAGATTTTTGCCGATGCTGCATGGCCGGCTTCTGCCGGCCATCGTGATGAGCACCGTGGCGCCGATCAAGTCACAGCGGCTCCTGCACCCGTTCCGGATGCCGCAGCACCGAGTGGCGGTGGCCGTAAACGAAATACAGCGCCAGGCCGGCGGCCATCCAGATGAACAGGCGCAGCCAGGTGAACAGCGGCAGCCCGCTCATCAGCAGCAGGCAGAACAGGATGCCGCCGATCGGCACCACCGGCACGCCGGGCACGCGGAACGGCCGGACGGCGCGGGCAGCGCTGCGCCGCAGGTAGATCACCGCGCCGCACACCAGGATAAATGCGAACAGCGTGCCGATGCTGACCATCTCGCCCAGGATGTTGATCGGGACGAGGGCGGCGACGGCGGCCACGATCACGCCGATCAGGATTTGGCTGCGATACGGGGTGTTCAGCGTGGGGTGCAGGTGAGCGAACAAGCGGGGCAGCAGCCCGTCCTGCGACATGGTTAGGAAGATCCGGCTTTGGCCATAGAGCAGCACAAGGATCACGGTGGTCAGCCCGCTCAGCGCGCCGATCTTGATCAGGATGGAGAACCAGGTGAGGCCGATCACGTCCACGCCCTTGGCGATCGGGTCGGACACGTTGAGCTGGTCATACGGGACCAGGCCCGTCAGCACCGCGGCCACCGCGATGTAGAGCACGGTGCAGATCGCGAGCGACCCCAGGATGCCGATGGGCATGTCGCGCTGCGGCGCCTGCGCTTCCTGCGCCGCGCAGGACACCGCGTCGAAGCCGATGAAGGCGAAGAACACGACCGCGGAGCCGCGCAGGATGCCGCTCAGCCCGTAATGGCCGAACTCGCCGGTGCTTGGGGGGATGAAGGGATGCCAGTTCGCCGGGTTCACGTAGAACGCGCCCAGGGCGATGAACGCCACCACGACGGTCAGCTTCACCGCGACCATGATGTTGTTGAGCCGCGCCGACTCCTTGGTGCCCATGATGAGCAGGGCGGTGATGGCGGCGATGATCAGCGCCGCCGGCACGTTGAGGATGGCGGTCGCTGTGCTGCCGTCGGCCAGCGTCACGGTCGTGCCCGTCGCCGCGGCGAAGGTCGGCGGGATGACGATCCCGACGTCGCGCAGGATGCTGGAAACGTAGCCGGACCAGCCGACCGCGACGGTGGCCGCCCCCATGGCGTATTCCAGCACCAGGTCCCAGCCGATCATCCAGGCGAAGATCTCGCCCAGCGTGGCGTAGGTATAGGTGTAGCTGCTGCCGCTGACCGGCAGCATGGCGGCCAGCTCGGCGTAGCACAGCCCGACGAACCCGCAGACGATGCCGCCCAGCACGAAGGACAGCATGATGCTCGGCCCGGCATACTGCGCCGCCGCCGTGCCGGTGAGCACGAAGATGCCCGCGCCGATGATGGCGCCGATGCCCATGGCGGTGATGCTGAACGGGCCGAGCGTTTTGGACAGCTTATGACCCTCGGCCTCGCCACTTTTTACGATGTCGTCCACGGATTTCCGTGTCATCAGGCCTTGGTCCGCCATGGTCTGCCCTTTCCAACGGCATGTGTGCAATCGCGAGGCGCCTCGTCGTGTCGCATTGCCTTGTTCGCACAGGATTGCGGCACCTGTGTTACAGTGCGCGAAGTTCCAAAAGCAGCAAAGCTGGTTGTGCCGCTTTTGCATCTGCAATTTTCAGTGACTCTGCTTTCTGTACCGCACTAGGTATTTGCAGGCCGGCACCGCGGACTAACCTGGGCGTTGAAAAACCTTCGCGCCCGCCGAAGCTGCCGGGATCGGCGGCACTTGCGCCGGGCGCGCGTCCGGGCATCCTGTGCCGGCACAACGCCGGCGACCGCAACGGAGAAGCACCCATGAAAGCCCAAAGCGTTCTCGACACCATCGGCGGCACGCCGCACATCCGGGTGGCCCGGCTGTTCCCGGACGCCGAGGTTTGGATCAAGTCGGAGCGCGCCAACCCCGGCGGTTCCGTCAAGGACCGCATCGCGCTGTCCATGGTGGAAGCGGCCGAAGCCAGCGGCGCCCTCAAGCCCGGCGGCACCATCATCGAGCCGACGTCCGGCAACACCGGCATCGGCCTGGCCATGGTGGCCGCCGTGAAGGGCTACAAGCTGGTCCTGGTCATGCCGGAGAGCATGTCGGTGGAGCGGCGGCGGCTGATGCAGGCCTACGGCGCGACCTTTGACCTGACGCCGCGGGAAGGCGGCATGAAGGCGGCCATCGCCCGCGCGCACGAGCTGGCCGAGAAAACCCCCAATGCCTGGATCCCGCAGCAGTTCGAGAACCCGGCCAACATCGACGTCCACGTCCGCACCACGGCCGAGGAAATCCTGGCGGACTTCCCGGACGGCGTGGACGTGCTGATCACCGGGGTCGGCACGGGCGGGCACATCACCGCCTGCGCGGAGGTGCTGAAGCCGCGCTGGCCCGGCCTCAAGGTGTTCGCGGTGGAGCCGGCGCAGTCGCCGGTGATCTCGGGGGGCCAGCCGGCGCCGCACCCGATCCAGGGTATCGGCGCAGGCTTCGTGCCGGCGAACCTGCACACGGGCGTGCTGGACGGCGTGATCCAGGTGGAGGCGGAGGAAGCGCGCGAGTATGCCCGGCGCTCCGCCCGGCTGGAGGGGCTGTTGGTCGGCATCTCGTCGGGCGCCACGCTGGCCGCGATTGCCAAGAAGCTGCCCGAACTGCCAAGCGGGTCCACGGTGCTGGGCTTCAACTACGATACCGGCGAGCGCTACCTGTCCGTGCCGGACTTCCTGCCGGCCTGACGCGGCGACGGCCCTTGCATCTGCGCATCTCCCACCCATTTACCATCCAGCTGGATGGTTTATGGATGGGAAGCAATGGATGCGTTGCGTGAGCTGCGGCCGAAGGCCGAAAGCGAGAAGATCACCATCAACCTCGGCTTCGTCGATCTCGGCCACATCGACCTGATGGTGCAGGACGGGTTCTACTCAAACCGCACGGATTTCATCCGCACGGCCATCCGCAACCAGCTTGAGCGCCACGCCGACGTGGTGCGGCAGTCGGTGGCGCGGCGCAGCCTGGACCTGGGCTTGCGGCACTACGGCCGGGCGGAGCTTGAAGCGGCGCAGCGCCGGGGCGAGGCGCTGCACATCAACGTGCTCGGCTTGGCGAGCATCGCCCCCGACGTGTCGCCCGAGCTGGCCCGCGCGGCCGTCGCCTCGGTCAAGGTGCTGGGCGCGTTGCACGCCAGCGCCGCGGTCAAGGCGGCGCTGGCCGACCGCACGCAATAAGCCACACGCATTGACGGAAGCCGATCCCGGTTCCGAACGGGGATGCCCGATGGGGTCCCGAACACGAAAGCCAAGACCATGAAGCCACTTTTGCCCCAAGGCCTGATCGAAGCGGCGCGTCTCACCAAGGCCGGGCGCCTGTCCGAAGCCACGGCGGCCCTGCAAGACATGCTGGCGAAGCAGCCGGCGTCCGGCCCGGCTCCGCAAGCCCGGCGTGCCCCGCCGACCATCGACGCCACTGGCGAGACAGTGCCGGACCCGGCGGAAGGGGGCGGGCTGCCGATCCCCAAGGCGCTGCGAGGCCTGCTCGACCGGGTCAGCCAGGGCGGCTTCTCCATGCCGGGCGTCGCGGACAAGCCCCCCGCGGCCAGCCCAACGCCGGCGGGCCAGCCGGACGGCGCGCAGTTCCTGGCCAAGACCTTCAGCGGCCCGGCCGGCAGCCGCCCCTATAAGCTCTACGTGCCCAGCGGCTACCGCGGCCAGCCGGTGCCGCTGATCGTGATGCTGCACGGCTGCACCCAGTCGCCCGACGATTTCGCCGCCGGCACGCGGATGAACTTGGCGGCGGAGCAGCACACCTGCTTGGTGGCCTATCCCGGCCAGACCAGCTCGGCGAACATGCAGAAGTGCTGGAACTGGTTCAACGAGGCCGACCAGCACCGCGGCGCCGGGGAACCGTCCTTGATCGCCGGGATCACGCGCGAGGTGATGCGCGACTACGCCGTCGATCCCGCGCGCGTGTTTGTCGCCGGGCTATCGGCCGGGGGCGCCGCGGCGGCGGTGCTGGGAGCGACCTACCCCGACCTGTATGCGGCCATCGGTGTCCACTCGGGCCTGGCCTGCGGCGTGGCGCGCGACATGCAATCGGCGTTCGCCGCGATGCAGCGGGGCGGAATGGCCCCGCGGGCGCCCGGCGGCGCGCGGGTGGTGCCGGCCATCGTGTTCCACGGCGACCGGGACACTACGGTGAACCCACGCAACGCCGACACCGTGGTCGAGCAATCGACGCGCGGAGCGTCCCTCAACGCGCAGTCGGAGGACGGCCAGGTTGCCGGCGGCCATGCCTATCGCCGCACGCGGCGCGTGGACGCGGACGGCCGAACGGTGGTCGAGCAATGGGTGGTGCACGGCGCGGCCCACGCGTGGTTCGGCGGCAGTTCCGCCGGGTCCTACACTGACCCGCGCGGGCCGGATGCCACGGGGGAGATGCTGCGCTTCTTCCTCGAGCATCCCCACCCCGCGCCAGCCCCTCCGGGCTGATCGCGCCGAAGTCAGAGCGGGCCGACGTGCTGCTCGATGATCGCGAGGTTCCGCAGGTTGGCCTTCAGCGCCATGTCGAACACGTCGCCCAGCACCGGCACGCTGCCGCCGACGACTTCCAGCGCGACGTTGCCGAACATGCGGGCCAGCTGCGGTCCTGGCACGCCGAGCTGCGCGGCCTCGTAGATGATGTAGAGCGACAGCGCCCCGAGCACCGCGTCGCCGCCGACCGGCACCAGGCCGACGAGGCTGTTCAGGCCAAAGCGGAAGCGCGTGCCCGGCAGCTTGAACACGCCGTCGATCAGCCAAGCGAGGCGGCGCAGCCGCTTCAGCCGGGCCAGCGCGTCGGGGCGTGCGGAGAGCGGGATGGTGCCGGCGTAGGCCATGAAGTCGTCCCCCAAACGGATCAACGGCGCCCATATCGTGTGGGGCCGGGCACTGTTCAATGCTGCCCGGGCCGTCCCGTCAGGTCGTCCGCGCAGCAAGGGCAAGCTGGCAGCGCATGAGGTAGCCGTAGGTCCCGTGGCCGAGGCCGCCGGGATGAGCGCCAAGCAGCATGGCGCTCAGAACATGGAGATCAGGGCGATGCCGGCGACCATGAGGGCGCCGCCGGCGATGCGCCCAAGGTTGAGGCCGTGCTGTTCCATGCCGAACCAGCCGAACTGATCCACGGCGAGCGACATCAGGATGTTGGCCGTGATCGTCAGCCCGCCGAACACGGCAGCCCCCACCTTGTTGACGAACAAGAGGCCAGCGATCACCGCGAACGCGCCGGCCAGGCCGCCAAGCGGCGCCCACCACGGCATGGCGTTCATCCCTTCCGTCGTCGGCAACGGGCGGGGGATGCAGAACCACAGCACGGCGAGCGCGAACACGATGGGCAGAAAGGAAACGATGCTGGCGAGCCACGGGTTGGCCAGCGCGCTGCGCAGCGCGCCGTTCATCGGCGGCCCCCAAGCCTGCAAGGCGCCTGCGAGGAGGATGATGGGATACAGCCAGGCAGAGCCGATGTTGTCCAAAGCGTTCTCCGATCAGGTTGGGGTCAGCCGAACACGAACGCGCCGGCGACCGCGAGCACGAGGGCCGGCGGCATCACCAGCGCGCCGAGCTTGAGGAACGTCCATGCCCCCACGCTCTGCCCCTCGCGCCGCAGCGCGGTGAGCCACAGGATGGTGGCGAGGGACCCGGTGACGGACAGGTTCGGGCCGAGGTCCACGCCGATCAGCACGGCGGCCCGCACGTGCTCCGGCACTTGGGCGATCTCGACCACACGGCCGGCGACGAGGCCGGCCGGCAGGTTGTTCAGCAGGTTGCAGCCGAACGCGAGCACGACGCCCGACACCCAGGCCGCCAGCGTCGCCGACCGCTGCACCCCGTCGTGCAGCAGCCCGGCCAGGTCGCTGGTGACGCCGGTCTTCTCCAGCGCTTCCACCAGCACGAACAGCCCGGCGACCAGCGGCAGCACGCCCCAGGACACATCCTTGAGCAGCGTCATCAGGCCGGACCGCGCGCGCAGCAGCACCAGCGCCGCGGTGG
>CALMAB010000190.1 GCA_937858325.1 uncultured Acetobacteraceae bacterium | reverse complement strand
GGGTGGACGGCAACGGCGGCGGCGGCGTGGACTACGAGCCGAACTCGTTCGGCGGTCCCCGGGAGGACCCGTCCGTCGCCGAGCCGCCGCTGCGCATCGACGGCAACGGCGACCGCTACACGACCTATCCCGGCGACGACGCGGACCTATACGAGCAGCCGCGCGCTTTGTGGGAGAAGGTGCTGGACGACGAAGGCCGGGCGCACCTGGTCGAGAACATCGTGGGGAGCATGAGCAACCCGACGATGGGCATCGCCGATCCGAAGCCGATCCAGGAGCGGATGCTGAAGCACTGGTTCAAGGTCCACCCCGACATGGGCCGGCGCATCGCGGAGGGGCTGGGTTTTGCCGCGCAGCAGAAGGCCGCGGAGTAACGGCCGGCGAACCGGGCCGACTGACCGCCGGCTTTCTGGTGGCATGGATTGGAGGCCAGCCCCAGGGTTGGCCTCCCGTGCTCCGCCGGGCCGGTCAAGCCGTCGCGGGCACGCCATCCCGTGACCATCCAACGGTGGAGAATACGTCGATGCGGCTGTTCAAATCCCTGCTGGCCGAGTTTCTCGGCACGTTCGCGCTGATCTTCATAGGTGCCGGCGCTGTCACAGTGCTGGCGCCGACCCAGATCGTCGCGGTGGCGCTGGCCCATGGCCTCGTCATCATGACTTTCGCCTATGACTTCGGGAAGGACAGCGGGACATACTTCAACCCGGCGCTGACGGTTTCGGCGATGGTGGCCGGCGATCATTCCGTGCGGGACGGCATGGTTGTCATTCTCGTCCAACTGCTTGGCGGCATCCTCGGCGCGCAGTGCCTCGCCGCCATCTATGGCTACGGAGGGCCGCACCACCTCGGGGCGACCCTTATGGACCTCGACCAGACCACCGTGCTCGGCGGCTTTTTCCTGGAAGCGCTGGGCACGTTCTTTCTGGCCAACACCGTGCTCAACACCGCGCATCGCGGCACGGCCGGCGGCTTCGCGCCGTTTGCCATCGGCATGACGGTGGCGCTGTGCATCCTGGGGTTCGGGTCGATCACCGGGGGAAGCGTCAACCCGGCCCGGACAATCGGCCCGGCGATCGCCAGCGGCGAGTATGCCAACATCGGCGTTTACCTCGCGGCCCAGGTCTTGGGGGCGGTGGCCGCCGGCCTGGCCTACCGGTTTGTTTGGCGGACAGAGGACGCTCGGGCACCAGCCCAGTTCGCCCCACCTGCCGCAAACATGCCGGGGGCAACCTGAACGCGGCTGTAGCTTTCCAACCGAGGATCGTTGCATCCTGTCTCTCGGGGGACCAGAGGCCGATCAAGGCCGCGGTTGCTGAAGGGCGCTCGGGCCAAAGCTGTGGCCCCGAGCAGCCGGAAGGCGGATGCAGGGACATGACACGCCTTCTTCTGATCGAGGACGACGCGGTGACAGCGGGGGAGGTGGCCGGATACTTCCTCGGGCGCGGCTACCAGGTTTCCTGCGCGGCGACCGGCACCGAGGGCCTGGCCCAGGCCGGCGCCGGCCGGGTGGACGTGCTGGTGGTGGACCGCTTGCTGCCGGGCCTGGACGGCTTGGCGCTGATCGAGGCGCTGCGCCACGCCGGCGTTCGCACCCCGTCCAGCGC
>CALMAB010000189.1 GCA_937858325.1 uncultured Acetobacteraceae bacterium | reverse complement strand
CCACCTCTCCTCGGTATTCTACCGGATCAATGATAACAACTGCCTTCTGTGCGAGAAGGCGAGCTGTGCCGGTAGGCTTCTTCAAAAGGAAGTTTTACAGAGCTTCTATAGGCGACGTACCAACGGCGTACGCGATAGACCTACCCAAACAGTCCACGCGCCGTCCGATATACCCCAGGTCATCCGGATGGCGGCCGAATTTTGAAGAGCCAAAGTCATAGTTCATAACGGGATGACGAGGCGGAAATAGTTTGCCCTCGTCAGCGGCGAAGAAGGTATAAACGTCGATGTCTTTTACGCCATTCGTTTTATTAACTTGATGAAGCGCTGCGCCTTGGCATAATGCTACGCATAGTATCTTACTGGAAAAATCGATACGCGACTCACGATCATTGGCGATAAAACGCTGTAAATCCTTGCGCGCAATTTCTGACAAGCGCTGTAGGTCTCCCGCATCGAACACCGCAAGGGAACGTTCCAACACTCCGCCAATGTCGGCCATAGTGATCCCTCTTACGAACAAGCATTTTTCAATGCCGCCAAGCCAAATTTTCGAAGTGAGACACTGCCGTAACGCAACATCTACTTCCTCAAAAGGAGAAAATGGCATCGCTATAGGCTCGAATCAGCGTCACAGGTTGAAATCATGGCGTTTTCGCCGGGTTTATAAATTTCAGGCAGTTTTCTAAAGGTGCTTTACCAACCCTTTGACGCTCGTGAAAATTTTGTTGTCATCGGTCAACTCCACTGTGTATGTGATATCATGACTCATCAGTTTCATCATCGTCATATTTAAACGCTCGAGATCGTCGTTATACGGCTCGGTATCGGGAAGCTTGTAGAGTATAGTTGCCGCGCAACTAAGAGAGCTCTCTTCGTTTGATCGAGTGCGAATGCTGTCGAGACTCACGCTGACGTTTGTTCGATTGTAGTTGAACATCTCAAGCCCTGACGGCAAATTATCAAGCGCTATCTTCTTTACAATGTTGATAATTCGTTCTTCGGAACAGTTGCGGAAAGCGCCAGCGTCTGCGGTTGTTGTCAAAAAGCTGCTCGCAAGGAAAGCAGAAAGTAGGAGCTTCACGATCTTTCTTTCGTAGCTGACATGGCCGAGATTGATGAATAGCAGTGTAAGGCGGAAAAGCGTCAGCGCCTTCCGCCGCCTCGCAGTGCCGCGGATGGGCGTATGGCGCTTCGCTTATAAGCCCTACAAACGCCATCCGGAAAAGAGTCAAAGCGGATGCCTGCCGGTGTTATTCGACAGAAGGTAATGTCTTTTCACCAGAACTTTCGGAGGTACCCCCCTGCTTAGGCCGGTTCATCATCGCCCCCGTCATTGGAATAAAGAACACCCCCACATCCTTCCGAGACCGAACCTTCCCGTCCTCATCCTTCGTGTAAACATAAAGCAACTGTCCCCGCTTGAACGGCTGCCCAATCGGGATCAGCATCCGCCCGCCGGGCTTCAACTGCTTGAACAAATCCGGCGGCGCATACTGCGCGGCGCAGGTCACGATGATCACGTCGAACCCGCCCTTCACCTCGGTTTTTTAGAAATATACGTCGACCACCGTGTTCTTCACGTTGTCATAGCCGAGCGGCCCACCGCCTGGCACAGCGGCTCGATGATCTCGATGGAGTAGCTGTGCTGGACGATGCGGGACAGCAAGGAGCTTTGGAAGCCGCTGCCGGTGCCGATCTCCAGCGTCGTGTCGCCGGGCTGCGGCTTGCACACCTGCGTCATGTAGGCCTGGCCGAGGTAGTCGGACAGCGCCGAGCCGTAGCCGAGCGCCCAGGGCTTCGGGTCGTCCTCGTAGGCCACGCCGGACTGCGAGTGGTGCTCGGGATAATTGTAATGAAAGTACTCGCGCGGCACCTCCTGGAAAGCGCGCAGCACCGCCGGGTCGGCGGCGCCGAGGCGCTCCTTCAAGTAGGTCTCGATCCGCTGCATCGCCGCGGGCTTGCGGGCCTGGATCGCCTGGAACTGCGCTTCGGTCAGGTCGGTGGGGCGGCCAGACTTGCGCATGGCCTCCATGTAGGCCTCCCGCGTCCAGCCCGGCACGGCCCAGGCGCGCCCGGCGAAGGGCGCGGCCAAGGCGCCGGCCAGCACGGCGCGGCGGGTCAGGTGGTGGGGGATGGCTGCCACTGCACGGTCTTTCGCACGGAGGGATAGGCGAGGTAGGTCACGACATAGAGCAAGGCCGCGATCAGCAGAACCCTGTCAAAGCCGGATTGCACGGCAAGGAGGTTGGCAAGCGGCGTAGCGACCACGGAGAACGCGCCGTTCAAGCCCCAGGCCCAGGGCAGCAGCCCGCCCCCGGCGCTGCCGGCCCGGGCCAAGCCGAGCGGGAACGGCATGCCGAGCGCCAGCGACACCGGCGCCACAAGTGCCACGACAACTGCCGCCCGCAGCAGCCAGGGCAGGCCCAAGGTCGCCAGCAGGAAGGGCTGCAATCCCAGCAGGACGAGGGCGCACCAGCCCACAACCACCGCGGCCGACAAGGCGATGCCGACATGGCGCACCCGGTCCGCGAGCAGGCTGCCAAGGCCCGAGAACACCAGCATCCCGGTCAGCACGAGGGCAAAGGCGCTGGTCCGGTCGTTGAGGTATAGACTGGCCTTCTCAATTAGGAAGATCTCGATGAACAGGAAGCCGAGGCCGAGCGAGGCGAAATACAGGATCGGCCGCAGCATCGAGGGACGCCCAGACCGCGCGCCTGCGACGCGCGGCGCCAGCAACGGCACCGCCAGCACGATCAGCGCGATCACGACGGCTTGCAGCAGGACGGCCAAGTTGACGAGCTGCCCGACCTCGGCCTGCGGCAGGATTTCCAGCCGTTTCAGGATCGTCGGGAGCTGGTTCAGGCGCAGGATCGCGTAATAGGACGGGCGGTCCAAGGTGATCGGCGCCAGGTTAAAGGCGTCCTGCGACTCGCTGCGCTCGCCCCGCAGCACCTGCCCCGCCTCGTCCGCCACCGCGTCCTCCGACCCGGCGCCGGACGTGACCTCGCCGCTCTCGAAGCTCACGGCCGGCAGGTCGTTGTAGATGCCGGCACGGGCGGCTTCCACGTCGATGCCGGGATAGTAGGACACGTCGAACGACCGCTCGTCGCAAAAGGCGCGCACGGCGGCGATGCGCTCGGGTGTCCAAGGCTCGTTGCCGACCAGGACCCGCAGGTTCCAGGCGGAGCGATACACGACGACATGCGCCGCGGGATCAGCGACGTGCGCCCGGCGCAGCGCGTCCCGCACCGTCGCCAGCACGCGGACGGCATAAACCGGGAACTCCCGGATCGAGACCGGGATCGAGACCAGGCCGCCGGGCGCGAGCGCGCGGAGGTAGCCGGCCATGGCCTCCGCGGTGTAGGCGGCAGCGTTCGCCTCGGCCGCATCAAGGAAATCCCCGGCGATATCGACCAAATCGTATCCCCCGCCGCTCCGCGCCGCCGCCAGCGGGCTATCGGGGGACAGTTTCACGCGCCCGTCCGCGGCCAGGGCCGGGGATGGGCCGAGGCCATGGCGCAGGGCGTCAAGCAGCACCGGGTCGGGTTCCAGCGCATCGACATGGCTGGCCCCCAGGCTGAGAGCCTGCTGTACGCGGAAGCCACCGCCTGTGCCGGCGAGCAGGGTGCGGGCGCCGGGCAGCAGGCGGTAGGGCAGCGCGTCGAGCGCCGCGGGGGCGTAGGCGGCGGTGACGCCCTCGGCTTTGGGTAGCGCCGCGATGCGGTTGCCGTCGCGATACAGCCCGAGCGCCTGCGGCGGCCCAGGCACGCCCAACATGCCGGCGTTGTTGGACACGTCGGTATCGACCCGCTCGGTGAAGTCGTCGAGCAGGGCGTAGATGCCGCGCGGCGAGCGGATTTCGGCCACCTGCTTCGCGTCCGGCACGTGCAGCGGGGCGTAGATCGCCTTGAAGTCGTTGTAGTCCGCCCGTGCGTCCAGCAGCAGCACGGCCTCGCTGGCGATCAGCGCCGCGAGGGCTGCAAGGCCGACCCGGGCCGGGCGCGGGCCGAACCAGGCGCTGGCGGCCAACAGCGCCAGCAGCGCCGCCACGAGCTGGAACGGGTGCAGCACGTTCATCAATCCCAGCACCAGCGCCGCCCCGGCCCCGGCGCCGGTCAGGTCGAAGCCATACACCCGGGCCACCCGGTCCTCGTTCAGCACGAAGGTCAGGCTGATATACAGCCCGGTCAGGAAGAAGAACGGCAGCAGCACCGCGTAGTACAGCGCGATGTAGCCGAGCTGCGGCCCGAACGTCACCGTGTTCTGCAGTTGCAACGGGTTGAACGGGTTCGCGGTGGTGGCCTGGTAGCCGCCCGCGGCGGCCAGCACCAGCGCCACCGGCAGCCACGCGAGCAGCGCCGCCCCGTGCCGCACGGTCCAGTCCCGCGCCAGCGCCACGGTCACGCCGCTCAGCGCGAAGCCGACCATGACGATGGAGATGACCCAGTAGCCGTACTCCGACCACTTCGCGACGGCGAAGTACCGGGTCAGCGCGATCTCATAGGCCACCGCGGCGCCCGAGATCAGGAACAGCGGCAGCAGCGACATGCGCGCGCGGCCCGTCTTGGGCGGAACCGTCATCACCAAACGACCCGGCGGTTGATGAAGTCGTCCAGCAGGCCGTTGAACCGCGCCGGCTCGTCCACGAACAGCGCGTGGCCGGCCTCGGCGAACAGCGCGGTTTCCGCCGCCGGGTGCCGCGCCGCGAGGTTGGCCGCCTGCCCGGCAAAGCGGGGCCGGACGACATACAGCACAGGCTTGCGCACGGAGTACACCGCGTCCCGCCAATAGCTGCGCGGCATCCCATAGCCGGCGAGCCGGGCGGCCACGTCGGGCGGCGTGTGCAGCGCGGTGTCGGTCAGGCGTGCGAGGTAGGCCTCGCCGGGCGCGCTGCGGAACATGCCTTGCACGAAGCGGCGCATCTGCACCTCCCGCTCCAGCCGCGGGCCGCGGCGCAGCGGCAGGCCGGAGGGCTTGGGCGGCGGGTCCTCGCCCACCGAGTTGTCGATCAGCACGAGGCCGGCCAGCCGCGCATCCCCGGCCTGCTGCACGTAGGCCAGGCTGTCGAGCACGCCCAACGACCAGGCGACCAGCAGCACCGGGCGGTTGCCCAGCGCGGCGATCAGGTCGCCGATGTCCTGGCCGCGCCGGGCCGGGGTGTAGCCCTCCGCCGGGATGTCGCTGTCGCCCTGACCGCGCGGATCAAGCGCCACGACGTGATACGTCCGGGAAAAGGCGGCGATCTGCGCCTGGAAGATCCAGGCCGGCATCGCCCAGCCCGGCACGAACACGATTATGGGCGCCCGGGGCGGCCCGGCCTCGATCAGGTGCAGCCGAACGCCGTCCGACGTTGTAAAGGAGAAATCGGCCGCCTGCGCCGGCGCGGCGAAGAAAAGCGCCAGCGCGAGCAAAGGCACGAACCACAGCAGGCGGGGGATACGCATGACGTGTTATGGCCGGAAGCATCGCGACCGTGTCAACCGGGCGTACCAAAAACGCAACGTTTTTCGGGAGGGTGTGCGTTGAGCGAAGACCAGGACCCCGGCCGCATCCGCCAGATCGTGGCAGCCGTCATCGTGCTGGCCATCCTGGTCGGCGGCAGCCTGTGGCTGACCGGGGCGCTGCGGGGAACGACCGCCATCCAGGACTGCGTAGCCTCTGGGCGGACCAACTGCGCGCCGATTCGGAACTAGTGCGCGAGGTCCCGGGGCGCATCGGCGGACCGGAGCTGCAGGTCGCGCATCCCCGCCCCGATAACGACGGCGACGCCTACCAGCACCGCGCACACGGCGAACGCAAGCTGGAAGCCGCCGACCAGCGCCGCCCGGGCCAGGCCGAGGCTGCCGAGGTCGGCCATGCCCTCCGCCCCGCCGCGCAGGGCGCCCAGGTCAACGCTGTTCGCGATCCCAGCCGCGTGCAGCCCGGCGTTGAAGCGGGCGACCAGCAGCGAGCCGACCACCGTGCTGCCGAACGCCCCGCCCATCGAGCGCAGGAACAGCAACGACCCCGTGGCCGCGCCCACGTCGCGCCGCGCCGCCGCGTTCTGCACCTGCATCAGGATGCTCGGCATCGCGGCGCCGGTGCCGACGCCCAGCAGCGCCGTGCAGGGCAGCACGAGGGACAACGGCGCGCGGCCGGCCAGCACGGCCAGGCCCACGAACCCGGCGACCGAGGCCAGCAGGGCGGTCAGCACGATGCCCTTGGTGCGTCCGATCCGCCGGGCATACTGGCCCGACGCGAAGGCGCCCACCACCGTGGCCAGCAGGAACGGCACCACCAGCAGCCCGGACCCGGCCGCGTCCACCCCGAGCACGAGCTGAAAATACAGCGGCAGCAGGAACGTGGCGCCGAACAGCCCGAGCGAGGTGAAGAACGCGATCAGCACGCCGCGGAGGACCCCCGGGTTGCCGACCAGCCGCGGCG
>CALMAB010000188.1 GCA_937858325.1 uncultured Acetobacteraceae bacterium | reverse complement strand
GCGCCCGGCGAACCCCAGCCGCTCGGTTGTCGTCGCCTTCACGGAAACAAGGCCGGGTCCGACGCCCAGCAGCTCGGACAGCCGCGCCTGCATGGCCGCGGCATGGGGCGTGATCTTCGGCTGCTCGCAGATCAGCGTCACGTCGGCGTTGGCCAGCCGGCCGCCCCGCGCCGCGATCCGCCCGGCGGCGTGCAGGAGGAAACGAGCGCTGTCGACATCCTTCCACGTCGCCTCGCTCGGCGGGAAGTGGCGGCCGATGTCGCCCTCCGCCAACGCGCCGTAGATCGCGTCGCACAGCGCATGGATGCCGACATCCGCGTCGGAGTGCCCGGCCAGCCCCATCGCGTGCGGCACCACGACCCCGCACAGTACCAAAGCGCGGCCCGGCGCCAGCGCGTGCACGTCGAAGCCGGTTCCGACCCGCGGCAGCATCGCCGGCGTCAACGCCCGTTCGAGCCGCATCAGGTCCTCCGGGTAGGTCAGCTTGATGTTGTCCTCGGCGCCGGGCACGAGGTCCACGGCAAGGCCTGCCTGTTCCAGCAACGCGGCGTCATCCGTGAGGTCGGGCGCGGCGTTCTGGCGGTGCAAGCGGAGCAGGATGGGATAGTCAAAGGCCTGCGGGGTTTGCGCGCGGAACAGGCCGGCCCGCTCCACGGTGGCCTCGATGCGGCCGCCCAGGGCGCGCTTCAGCGTGTCGGCGACCGGCAGGGCCGGGATGGCGCCCGGCACTCGGGCCAGCGCGGCGAGCAAGGCCGGGATCACATGCCCAGGCACGCAGGGGCGCGCGGCGTCGTGAACCAGGACGACCTCCGGCGCAAGCGGTGCCAAAGCCTCAAGCCCGGCGCGCACGCTGTCCTGCCGGGCGCCGCCGCCCGGCACCGCCGGAAGGCAGCCGAGGCCGGCCAGCGCCGGGCCGAGCAGCGCCGGGTCCCCCACCGGCTGCAGGTGCGCCACATGGGGCAGCAGGCCCTCCGCCGCCCAGCGCACGACGGGCTTGCCGGCGACCACCGCGTATTGCTTCGGCTGTCCCGCCCCGAACCGGGTGCCGGAACCGGCGGCAACGAGGATGGCGGCGACGCGCATGACGCGACCCAATGCCGGCCAGCCGCCACCGCGTCAACCCGTGTGCCCGATCTGCTGCTGCCCGAATCTGCTGCGGTCAGTGATTGCGTCAGGCGCGGCCCGGCATTAGTTTGCCCAAATCATGGGCAACCCAAATACCACAGGCCTGATCGGCCCCATCACCCTGGGAACAGGGCGCCATGCCGTAACACTTGAGCGTCCGGTCATCCTGGCACCGATGTCTGGGGTCACGGACCTGCCGTTCCGGCGCCTAGCAAAGCGGCAAGGCGCCGGCCTCGTCGTGTCCGAGATGATCGCGTCCTGGGCCATGGTGCGGGAAAACCGTGTCACCCTGCGCATGGCGGAGGTCGATGGCTGCGGCGGTCCCAGCGCGGTCCAGCTCGCCGGCTGCGACCCGGCGGCCATGGCGGAGGCGGCGCGCATCGCGGTCGGCCACGGCGCCGACCTGATCGACATCAACTTCGGCTGCCCGGTGAAAAAGGTCGCGGTCGGCCAGGCAGCCGGGTCCGCGCTGATGCGCGACGAGGCCGGGGCCGCCCGCATCCTGGACGCGACGGTGCGGGCCGTGCCGGTGCCGGTTACGCTCAAGATGCGGATGGGATGGGACCACGCCAGCCTCAACGCGCCCAGCCTGGCCCGCATCGCCGAGGCGTCCGGCATCCAGATGGTCACGGTCCACGGGCGCACCCGGCAGCAGTTCTACACGGGAACGGCCGATTGGCGGTTCGTGGCGCAGGTCAAGCAGGCGGTGCGCCTGCCGGTGATCGTCAACGGCGACATCATGACGGAGGACGACGCGGCGGAGGCGCTGCGCCAGTCCGGCGCGGATGGCGTGATGATCGGCCGGGGCTGCTATGGCCGGCCCTGGTTCCCGGCGCTCGCCGCGCGGTTCCTCCTGACCGGCGAGCGCCAGGCCGAGCCGACGTTGGCCGAGCAGAAGGCCACCATGCTGGAGCACTACGACGCCATGCTGCGGCATTTCGGCGAGGATGCGGGCGTGCGGGTCGCCCGCAAGCACCTGTCCTGGTACTCGCGCGGCCTGTTCGGATCGACCGAGTTCCGCGCGGCGGTCAACAAGCTGTCGAGCCGGGCGGCCGTCGAGGCGCTGATCGACGCCTTTTTCGACCCGCTGATTGACCGCAACGCCGCGCGCGCGCCGGAGGCACTTGCCGCATGAAGGCCGTGTTGACCCGGGACCGCCCGGCTTCCGTCGAGCGGCTGGCGCTGCCGCCCCCGTCGGCCCCGTCCGGAGACATCGACGCGCAGGCGATGCTGAGCGCGCTGCCCGTCCCCGTCGTGCTGCTCGACGCGGCGAACCGCTTCCGCTTCGCGAACCACGCCGCCGAGCAGTTCCTGGGCGTGTCCTTGATGCAGCTGCGCCAGATCACGCTGGCCTCGCTGCTGCCGGAGGACAACCCGCTGTTCGGGCTGCTGACGCAGGTGCGGCAGCAAGGCTCCACGATCTTCGACCATGACCTGACGCTTGAGGGTCCGCGGCTCTACAAGCGCGGCACCGCGGTGCAGGCGACGGCGCTGCTGGAGGAGCCGGGCTGCGTTTTGCTGACGTTCCAGGACAGCTCCGCCGCCCGGGCGTTGGACCGCCAGATCCAGTTCCGCGGGGCGGCGCGCAGCGTCACCGGCATGTCGGCGGTGCTGGCGCACGAGGTCAAGAACCCGTTGTCCGGCATCCGAGGCGCGGCGCAGCTGCTGGAAGGCAGCGTGACCGACGGCGACCGCGAGCTGACGGTGCTGATCCGCGACGAGGCGGACCGCATCCGGGACCTCGTGGACCGCATGGAGATCTTCGGCGAGAAGCCGATCGAGCGCCGCGCCGTCAACATCCACCGCGTGCTGGAACACGTGCGGCGCCTCGCCGGCACCGGGTTCGCGGCGCACGTGCGGTTGACGGAGGTGTACGACCCGTCTCTGCCGCCGACTTGGGCCAACCGGGACCAACTCGTGCAGGTTATGCTCAACCTCGTGAAGAACGCGGCCGAGGCCATCGCCAGCGACCCGGCGCTCATTGAGCGCGGCGCCGGGGAGATCGTGCTGACCACGGCCTACCAGCATGGGATGCGGCTTGCCGTCGCGGGCAGCGACCACCGGCTGCTGCTGCCGCTGGTGGTGACGGTGCGGGACAACGGGCCGGGCATCCCAGAGGACATCCGCTCCCACCTGTTCGAGGCGTTCGTGACCAGCAAACCGTCTGGCAGCGGCTTGGGCCTGGCGTTGGTCGCGAAGATCGTCGGCGACCATGGCGGGCTGATCGAGGTGGACAGCCGTCCCGGCCGGACGGAGTTCCGCCTGTTCCTGCCGGTGATCATCGAGGCCGAGGCGGACGCACCCTGAAAGATCCGAGATGACGCCTCCCACCGTTCTCGTGGCCGATGACGACCGGTCGATCCGCACGGTCCTGACCCAGGCGCTGGGCCGGTCCGGCTACCAGGTGCGCTGCACCGGCAACGCCGCCACGCTTTGGCGCTGGGTGGAGGACGGCGAGGGCGACCTGGTGATCACCGACGTGGTGATGCCGGACGAGAACGGCCTCGACCTGATCCCGCGCATCAAGCGGGTCCGGCCGGACCTGCGCATCATCGTCATGAGCGCGCAGTCCACCCTGATGACCGCGGTCAAGGCGGCGCAGCGCGGGGCCTTCGAGTACTTGCCCAAGCCGTTTGACCTCAAGGAGCTGCTGGCCGTCGTCGGGCGGGCGCTGCAAGCCCCGGCGCCGGTCGCGGACACGCCGCCGGGCGAGGCGCACGACGCGGAGGGACGCTTGCCGCTGATCGGCCGCAGCGTCGCGATGCAGGAGATCTACCGCAGCATCGCCCGGCTCACCACGACCGACCTGACCGTCATGGTGAACGGGGAAAGCGGCACGGGCAAGGAGCTGGTGGCGCGGGCGCTGCACGACTACGGCCGCCGCCGCACCGGGCCGTTCGTCGCCATCAACATGGCCGCCATCCCGCGCGAGCTGATCGAAAGCGAGCTGTTCGGGCACGAGCGCGGCGCGTTCACCGGGGCGCTGAACCGCAGCCAGGGCCGCTTCGAGCAGGCCGCCGGCGGCACGCTGTTCCTGGACGAGATCGGCGACATGCCGGCGGAAGCGCAGACCCGGCTGTTGCGCGTGCTGCAGGAAGGCGAGTTCACCACCGTGGGCGGGCGGCAGCCGATCCGCGCCAACGTCCGCATCGTGGCCGCGACCCACCGGGACCTGCGCCAAGCGATCCGCGCCGGGCAGTTCCGGGAGGACCTGTTCTACCGCCTGAACGTGGTGCCGATCCGCCTGCCGCCCCTGCGCGAACGGCTGGAGGACATTCCCGTGCTGGCCCGGCACTTCCTGGAAAAAGCCCGGGACAGCGGGTTGCCGGCGAAGTCGCTCGACCAGTCCGCCATTGAGCGCCTGCGCCAGCACCGCTGGCCCGGCAACGTGCGCGAGCTGGAGAACCTCATGCGCCGCCTTGCCGCGCTTTACGCGCAGGAGATGATCACCGACGAGGTGATCGGCACCGAGCTGATGGAAAGCGGCATCGACGCCGAGCCGGTGCACGGCGCCGGCAGCCCCGAGCCGCTGGCGCTCGCCGTGGAGCGGCACATCCGGCAGTTCCTGGCCGCGAGCCGGGACGGGATGCCGATGCGCGACATCTACGACCAGGTGATCGCGGAGGTGGAGCGCCCGCTGATCCAGATGACGCTGTCGGCGACGCGGGGCAACCAGATCAAGGCGGCCTCCATGCTCGGCCTCAACCGCAACACGCTGCGCAAGAAGATCCGCGACCTGGACATCCCGGTCGTGCGCGGGATCGGCTGAGGGTGAACGCGTCCAGCAAACGCTCGGCGCTCCGGGCGGCGGCGGGGCCGCCGCGTCGGTCGCTGCCAGGGCGGGTGGCGGATGCGCTGCTGGGCAAGATCGTGACCCTGCTGCTGGCGGCG
>CALMAB010000187.1 GCA_937858325.1 uncultured Acetobacteraceae bacterium | reverse complement strand
GCGCGACCTGCAGGCCCTGTACAGCCCGCCCGCCGCGTCGCCGGGCGACGGTGGGCTTCAGGTGCAGGACCTGGTGACGACGGCGTTCCCGGACCGCAGCGCCAGCCTGCACGCGCGGCCCGGCGAAATCCTGGGCCTCGCCGGGCTGGTCGGCTCCGGCCGCACCTCCTTGGCCCGCGCGATGTTCGGCATCGAGCCGGCGGTCGGCGGCAGCATTCGCCTGGACGGCAAGCCCGTGCAGATCGGCTCGGCGCGGGACGCCATCGCGCGGGGCCTCTACTTGGTGCCGGAGGACCGCAAGCTGTCCGGCCTCGTGCTCGATATGTCCATCGCGCAGAACGTGACCCTGCCGGCGCTCGCCGGGCATTCGCGGATGGGGCTGATCAGCCCGGCGTCCGAGATGCGGGCCGGGGAAGCGCAGCGGGCGGCGCTGCGGATCAAGGCGCCGCACGCATCGGTTCACGCCGTCACCCTCTCGGGCGGCAACCAGCAGAAGGTGGTGCTGGGGCGGTGGCTGTCGCTCAAGCCGCGCGCCATCGTGTTCGACGAGCCGACCCGCGGCGTCGATGTCGGCGCCAAAGGGGAAATCTACGCGCTGATGCGCGGCCTGGCCGACCGCGGCGTGGCGGTCCTGATGATCAGCAGCGACATGGAGGAAGTCATCGGCGTGAGCGACCGGGTGGCGGTGATGCACGAGGGCCGGGTGGCCGGCATTCTCGGGCGCGAAGAACTCAGCGAGGCCGCGGTGCTGCGCCTGGCCATCGGCCAGGCCTCCTAGAGCATGGGCAAGAAGGAGCTTGGCCTGCTCGTGCTGGTGCTGGTGATCGGCGCGATCACGACGGCGCTCAACCCGCGCTTCTTGTCCGCGGTGAACCTGCTGAACATGGCCAACCTGATCGGGCTGTTCGGGGTGTTCAGCATCGGGCAGGGCCTGGTCATCATCACCGGCGGCATCGACCTGGCAGTCGGGTCGATCTTCGCGCTGCTGGGGGTCGTGTTCATCGACCTGCTGGCGAACCACGACGTGGCCTGGCCGCTGGCGCTGCTGTTCGTGCTACTGGGCGGGCTGCTGATCGGGGTGCTGCACGGCGTGCTGGTCACGCGCGCCAAATTGCAGCCCTTCGTCGTGACGCTCTGCGGCCTGCTGATCTACCGCGGCGCGGCGCGCTATTACACCGGGGACGCGACCATCGGCTTCGGCTATGCGGAAGGCTTGGAAAGCCTGACCTGGCTCGCATCGGGGCGCAGCTTCGGTGTGCCGAACCCGTTCCTCATCCTGATCGTGGTGTCGGCGGTGATGGCGGTGGTGCTGCACCGCTCGGTGTTCGGGCGGTATCTGTTCGCCGTGGGACGGAACGAGGAGGCGGCGCGCTATTCCGGCATCCGCACCGGGCTGGTGGTGGCCGGGGCCTACATCGTGAGCGGCGGGCTGGCCGGGCTGTCCACGGTGCTGCTGGTGTTCTACACCAATTCGGTATCCCCTTCGGCGTTCGGCAGCTTCTACGAGTTGTACGCCATCGCCGCCGCGGTGCTGGGCGGCTGCTCGCTGCGCGGCGGGGAGGGCAGCATCCTGGGCATCGTGCTCGGCACCGTGCTGCTGCAGATCCTGCAGAACCTAGTCAACATCCTGGGCATCCCGTCGTCCCTGAACTTCGCGGTGATGGGTGGCGTGATCCTGCTCGGCGCGCTGGCGGACCAGGAGTTGGCGCGGCGGGCCAAGGTGGGCGTGGTGGCCCGGGCCTGACCCGGCGTCGCTTGGCCCGATTTGTTCATTGCACGTCCCCGCCTCCGCGGGGCAAGCTGAAGCAACAGCGGCGGCAGCATAAACCGCCGGGGCATTTGGGAGAACGCCATGGATGACTACACGATGCCGCCGACAAGCCGGCGCGCCCTGCTGCTTGCGGCGATGGCCACCGGCACCGGGGTGTCCATGCTGGGCGCGATGGGGCCGGCGCTCGCGGCCGAGATGGGCCGGTCGGAGAAGCCGTTGAAGGCCGCGTTCTCCAACGCCGGCCTGCAAGCGACCTGGTGCGCCCAGGGCAAGGCCGCGGCCGAGTACTGGGGCAAGTTGTTCAACGTCGATGTGACCTGGTTCGACGGCGAGCTGAACGCGACCCGGCAGCGCGGCGCCATCGACAATATGGCCTCGCAGAAGTGGGATTTCGTCGCCATCCAGGCCTTCGGCATCGGCACCTTGGCCGCTCCGGTGCGCAAGATGATCGACGCGGGCGTGCCGGTGATCGACATGGACACGCTGATCGCGCCGCTCGACCAGGTGGATGTACATTCTTTTTTGGCGCCGGACAACGAGTTCATGGGCGCCTCCGTCACCCAGGCGCTGATGGAGGCCATCGGGGGCGAGGGCACCGTGATCATGACCCAGGGCGCGTTGGGCCACACCGGGGCGCAGGGCCGCGCCCGCGGGTTCGAGACGGTGATGAAGCGCTTCCCCAAGGTGGAGGTGCTCGACACGACGCCGGGCGATTGGGACGTGACCAAGGTGGCGCGAATCTGGGACACCCACCTGACCAAGTATCCCAAGATCAGCGCCGCCTATTTCCACAACGACGACATGGCGCTGGCCGCCTACAACGTCATGAAGGCGCGGGGGCGGACCGACATCAAGATCGGCGGCTGCGACGCCATGCCGCCCGCGCTTGCTGCGGTGGCGGACGGGCGGATGCTGGCGACGGTGCGCAACCCGTCCTGCCGTATCCACGGCGGGGCGATCATCGCGGGCGTCGCGGCCGTGGTGGCAGGGGAGAAGACCGGGGGCGAAGCGGGCATTCCCAAGAGCGTCATCACCGATGGCCCGGTGGTCACAAAGGCGAACGCGCCGGGCATGGCCTGGATGGAAAAGCATTTCCTGATCTGAAAGCCCGATGAGAATGCTACTACGCCGGCCATCCGACACGGATTCCTGCGCTTCCCAGCGAGAGCGCTGCTCTCGCAGAGCTCACGGCCCCAAACGGCCGCTCCGCTCCGGTTCTCGGAACCCGCGCCGGACGGCGCCCATACGGGCGCCTCTGGCTCGGCGTAGCGCATTCTCAAACGGGCTTTGAGCGCGCCCTTGGCCGGCGAACCCCTGCTGGAGCTCTCCGGCATCGCCAAGCGGTTTGCCGGTGTCGCCGCGCTCAGCGGCGTGGATTTCACCCTGCGCGCCGGCGAGGTGCACGGCCTCGTCGGCGAGAACGGCGCGGGCAAGAGCACGCTGATGAAGATCATCGCGGGCGTACACGCGGAGTACGAGGGGGAGATGCGCCTGGACGGCCACCCGGTCCGCTTCCGCAACGCCCGCGACGCCCGGGACGCCGGCATCGGCATGGTGCACCAGGAACTCTCCACCGTGCCGGAGCTGTCGGTGGCGGAGAACGTGCTGCTGGGCGCGCAGCCGACGCGCATGGGCGTCGTGTCCTGGCGGCGGATGCGCGCGCAGGCCCGGCGGCAGCTTGACGCCTTCGGCATCGACGTGGACCCGCGCGCCCCGGTCGGCTCCCTGCCGCTCGGCTTGCAGCAGATGGTGGAACTGGCCCGCGTGCTGCTGTCCGGCGCGCGCATCATCATCCTGGACGAGCCGACCTCGGCCCTGTCGCCGCCGGAGGTGGAGCGGCTGTTCGCCCTGCTGACCCGGCTGCGCGAAACCGGGCGGAGCACCGTGTTCATCTCGCACTTCTTGGACGACGTGCTGCGCGTGTCGGACGAAGTGACGGTGTTCCGCAACGGCCGCCGGGTGGAAGGCGCGCGGGCGGACGCGGTGGACAAGGCGTGGCTGATCGAGCGGATGGTGGGCGCCGGGCATGAGCGGCTTGGCGAAAGCCACGCGGGCGAGATGCGGCTCGCGGACCGCCCGGCGGCGCCCGTGGTGATGGATGCGGAGCGGCTTTCGGTGCTGGGCCTGTTCGAGGACGTGTCCCTTGCCGTCCACGCCGGGGAGGTGCTGGGCATCTACGGCTTCATGGGGTCGGGCCAGCTTGAGCTGGCGCGGGCGCTGTCGGGCAAGTTGCCGCTGGACCATGGGACGGTCCGGGTGGACGGGCAAACGGCGCGGCTCCGCGGCGGCACGCCGGCGGCCAAGCGGGCCGGCATCGCCTTCGTGCCCGAAAGCCGCCGGGCCATGCTGTTCGCGCAGGAGCCGGTGTACCGCAACATCAGCATCGCCATCCTGGAGCGGATCGGCCGCGTCCTGCTGCGCCCCCGGGCCGAGCGGCGCATCGCCGAGGGACACGTGCAGTCGCTCGGCATCCGCCCGGCGGGGGTGGACCGCCTGGTGGGCCAGCTCTCTGGCGGCAATCAGCAGAAGGTGGCGCTGGCCCGCTGGCTCACCCACTTGCCGCGCGTGCTGCTGCTGAGCGAGCCGACGCGGGGCATGGACGTGGGCGCCAAGGACGACGTGGTGCGGAT
>CALMAB010000186.1 GCA_937858325.1 uncultured Acetobacteraceae bacterium | reverse complement strand
GTTGCCCCGCACCGTGTCCATCAGCAGCCGCTCGTAGGCGTCCGGGAACCGCCCGCCGAACGTCTTCTCGTAGCTGATGTCGAGGCCGGTGGGGCGGAGCTGCAAGCCGCCGGGGCCGGGTTCCTTGGTCATCATCTCCAGCCGCATCCCTTCTTCCGGCTGCAAGCGGATGATGAGCTTGTTGGCCGCCAGCGTGTGCTCCTTGGGGAAGATGGAGAACGGCAGGCTGCGGAACTGCACCACGATCTCCGACACCTTCTGCGGCAGCCGCTTGCCCGTGCGCAGGTAGAACGGCACCCCGGCCCAGCGCCGGCTGTTCAGCTCCGCCTTGATCGCGACAAAGGTCTCGATGGTGCTGTCGTTGTGGCCGAGGTCGGCCAAGTAGCCCGGCACCGGCTGCCCGTTCACCGCCCCCGCGGTGTACTGCCCGCGCACCGTCACCGTCGGCACCTCGTAGGCCTCGTGCGGGCGGAGGCTGCGCAGCACCTTCAGCTTCTCGTCCCGCACCGCGTCCGCTTCCAGGGACACCGGCTGCTCCATCGCCAAAAGGCACAGGAGCTGCAGCAGGTGGTTCTGCACCATGTCGCGCAGCGCGCCCGAATGGTCGTAGTAGCCGCCGCGTCCCTCGACGCCCACCGTTTCCGCAACCGTGATCTGCACGTGGTCGATCACGTCGGCGTTCCACAGCCGCTCGAAGATCGTGTTGGCGAAGCGCAGCGCCAGCAGGTTCTGCACCGTTTCCTTGCCAAGGAAGTGGTCGATTCGGAAGGTGCGCGCTTCCGGGAAGCAGCGCCCGACCTCGTCGTTGATGGCGCGGGCGGATGGGAGGTCGCGGCCGATGGGCTTTTCCAGCACGACCCGGGTGTCGTCCCCGTTCAGGCCATGGCCCGCCAGGTTGTCGCAGATCGGGCCGAACAGGTCCGGCGAGGTCGCCAGGTAGAACACCCGCACCCGGTCCGGTGCCAGCATCGCCTGCAGCTCCGACCAGTCCTGCTTCTCCGCCGCCGCATCCAGCCGGACGTAGTGCAGCATCTTCTGGAAGCCCGTCTCGGCGTCGCCCTTCAGGTTGTCCGGCTCGACATACTGCCGCAGCGCCTTCTTGGCCCGGCCGCGGTAGGACTCGATGGACAGGTCGGACCGCGCGACGGCGATGATGCGCGAGTCACTGGGGATCTGGCCGTCGAGAAAGCGATGGTACAGCGCCGGCAGCAGCTTGCGCAGCGTCAGGTCGCCGGTGCCGCCGAAAATAACGAAATCGAACGTGGGAACGGGGATGATCTTCGACATCGGGCAACACGCCTGCTGTGGTGACGCCGCCGGAGCACGCCGGCGGCGCCGTGGGTTCCAAGGTGGCGCCCGCGTTGACCGCGCGGCCCGCGCTCGGCCACGATGGCCGGCATGGGCACGCGGCGTGCCTCGGGGGCGGCCATGGCGCATTGGATCAGGTTCGGGCACGCGGGAACAGAGGGGTTCGGCACCCTCGATCCGGCGAGTGGCCGGATCGACGTCCAGAAGGGCGGCCTGTTCGCCCGCCCCGTTTCAACCGTGCGGGGCCGCCGGGACGCGGGCGAAGGGGAGACGGCAAAGGCAGACCCCGGCTACACCTGCGTCAGCGACGTGACCGCGCCCGACATCCTCCATGCTGAGCTCGGCATTCTCAATGCGCGGTTGAAGCGACGCCGCTCTGGCCCCGCGCGTCAAGCGCTGCGATCCGCTCTGCGGCCCGAGCCTCCATCGAGCGGCGGATGAACCGGCGCCGCATCGGCTTCAGCGCAAACAGCGCCAGCCCCGCGGCGAGCAGGTTGACGAAGGCCGCGACATAAAGCACCGCTAGCCAGGAGCCGGTCGCCTCGCGCAGCAGGCTGCCGAGCGGGACCAGAAGCGCGGCCGTGCCCTTGGCGGTGTAAAGCAGGCCGTAGTTGGCCGCGGCGAAGCGGCGGCCGAACGTGTCGCCGCAGGTGGCGGGGAACAGCGAGTAGATCTCCCCCCAAGCGAAGAACACGACGCCGGTCAGCAAGACGAAGGCCATCGCGTCGTGCGCCAGCGCGATCAGCGCGAAGATCCCCAGGCCCTCGATCAGGAAGGCGATGAACATGGTGTTCTCGCGGCCGATATGGTCGGAGACCCAGCCGAAGAACGGCCGCGTGAGGCCGTTCAGCACCCGGTCTATCGACAGCGCGAGGGTCAGCGCCGGCATGGTCAGGAAAAACAGCGTCACCGGCGTCTGGGCCACGCCGAAGTCGGCGGCGATGACC
The DNA here is from genome assembly GCA_937858325.1 of uncultured Acetobacteraceae bacterium. Classification (GTDB taxonomy): domain Bacteria; phylum Pseudomonadota; class Alphaproteobacteria; order Acetobacterales; family Acetobacteraceae; genus CAHJXG01. Next base: position 2,284 of record CALMAB010000186.1, on the reverse strand, counting down.
GAAAGCTGGGCGGTGGCGATCAGCCCGCCCGCGCCCACCAGCACGAACACGAGGTACATGAGCCAGAACACCGGCGCCCGCAAGACCTCCCCGGGCGAGTAGTCGCGGGTGATCTCGTGCAGGCGCGACGGACGGGTGGCGACCATGCCGCCGGGCGCGGTGGGAGCCTCGCGGGCGGTCTGCTGGCCGGGTGGCGACCGCAGCACGGCGGCCACCAGCACGACCACGATCCCTTGCAACAGCCCGAAGAACAGGAACGTGGCCTGGTATCCCTGGCTCGCGATCATGTTCGAGATCGGCACCACCGTCACCGCCGACCCGGCGCCGAAGCCCGCAGCGGTGAGGCCGGCGGCAAGGCCGCGGCGGTCGGGGAACCATTTGATCGCGTTGCCCACCGTCGCCCCATAGACGAACCCGGCGCCCACGCCGCCGACGGCCGCGGCGACGTAGAGCAGGACCAACGAATCAGCCAGGCCGTTCAGCACCCAGGAAGCCCCGATCAGCAGCCCCCCGGCGCCGACCGTCAGCCTGGGGCCGATCCGGTCGATGACGTAGCCCTCCAGCGGCAGCAGCCACGTTTCGCAAATGACGAAGATGGTGAAGGCGACCTGGATCGCGGCCCGGCCCCAGTGGTGCGCCTGGTCGATCGGCAGCACGAACAGCGTCCAGCCGTACTGCAGGTTGGCGATCATCACCATGCAGATGATGCCAAGGACCAGTTGGCCCCAGCGGGAGTATAGGACGGTCAACATGACTGGGTCTCGCCGGGCACCGGTTGCCGCCACCGGGACACAGCCGGCGGCCTCGTCACGTCCTGCATCCCATCTCCCCTCGCCGCTTGGGCTGTTCCAGGCAGCGTTGCGGAGTGTCGCGCGTCATGGCAAGGCCCGCAACGTGTCAAATGGCCTAAGCCCGTTGGCCCAAACACGCGATGGCGGAACTACCGCGCCTGGCACTCCGCCCGGTCCACCCAGCCTTGCCCGGACCCGGCGGTGGCGTGAACGTCGAACGACAGGCGCTGGAGCTGGTGGTCGGCGGACACCACCGCCTCCGCCGCCGACGGCGCGGCGCCCAGCCCGGGATGCCGCAGGGTCATGCGCCAGCGCCCCGGCCCCGACGGCGCGACCTCCGCATCCAGGCGCGCATCCCGCTTCCAGCCCGGCATGAACACCGGCACGGTGCCACGGGCCTCTGGCAGCCAGCGGGACCAGTAGAACGCCAAGGCATACGGCGTGCGCGTCCGCGGCGGCATGGCCGCCTGGGCGAGATCAAGGTCCGGCCGGCGCTCCGGCTGCGCCGCCGGGTAGTCCGGCAGCCAAGGCTGGCCGAAGCGGCCCGGGTCCCAATGGGCGGCAAAGGCGGGGTGCCGGCGGCGGAACTCGGGCAGCGACCGCGACTGTACCCGGCTCGCCACCAGCCCGTCCGGCCCGCGGGTGAGCACGTCCCATTGCTGGCGGCTCGGCCGGCCGTTGATGATCGTGCGGTTATTCACCGCGACCGATTGCAGCTCGCCCGCCCGCCAGGTGCTGATCTCTTCCGCCAGATATTGGATGTTCCAGAACCACAAGTACTTGGCATCAAGGCGCGCCGTCACGTCGAGGGTGAGGACGCCGCGCGCCTCGGACGCCTCGGCCCGAACTGCGACCCGTCCGGAATGGCTGGTCTCGCCGGCGTAGCGGCACACCTCCGCCGCCCGAGCTGGGGCGAGCGAAAGCGCAAGCAGCCCGGCGAGGAGGCCGGGCGCGGCAAATCCTGTGGCAACCATGCACTGTTCCCGCGACGTCCTCGCCGGGTTAGCATGGCGGCATGGACAACGCTTCGATGTTTCACGACGGCATGCGCGCCCTGCAGGACGAGTTCGACGGCCGCCGGGTCGCCGACGCGCTGGAACAGCGGCGCAAGCACCGCGAGTTCTGGCCCGACGACATCGCCCTGATCACGGAAGCGTCGTTCTTCTTCGTGGCCTCGCACCATGGGGACGCGGTGGATTGCAGCTTCAAGGGCGGCGTGCCCGGCTTCGTGCAGGTGGTGGAACCGGCGGCGCTGGAATGGCCGGACTACGACGGGAACTCGATGTATCGCACGCTCGGCAACATCAGCCGCAGCGCGCGGGTCGGGCTGCTGTTCATCCGGTTCGACGGCGCGTCCAACCTGGTGCGGATGACCGGGGACGCCACGCTGGTGCGGGACGCGGACACGCTCGCGCGCCATCACGGCGCCAAGTCCGTGGTGCGGTTCCAGGCGAAGCTCCGGGATGTAGCGGGGGCAGTTCGGGAAGATGTAG
>CALMAB010000185.1 GCA_937858325.1 uncultured Acetobacteraceae bacterium | reverse complement strand
TCCACCCCGGCGGCCACGTGCAACTGCACGCCGTCCTCGGCCAGCATGGTGTTCAACGCCGCCATGGGGCGCTTGTTGTCCGGCAGGCGGCCGAAATACGGGTTCTCAGAGAACGGCGTCACCGTCACCCCCACGGGCGGCGTGGACAGGTCCGGCTGGTAGCGGCCGTCCACCAGCACCAGACGCGGCGCATCGATGGCGTCGCCCAGGATCGGCGCCGTGGCCACCATCGACAGCGGCTCCCCGAACTCGGTCTCCGCCAGGGCGCGCAGGCTGGTGTAGCGCCAGTCCTCGTCGCGCAGGCTGGGCAGCCCGCCCGCCTTGAACGCGGCGGCGGCGGCATCACGGATCGCGGCGTCGCCGGGTAGCCGGCTGCGCAGGCCCTCGTAGCGCGACAGGTAGGCGTCAGCGCCGTTGTGCAGCGGATGGTTCATGCCGCGTCCGCCACCACGCCGGCGTAGCCGTTCGCCTCCAGTTCCCGCGCCAGCTCCGGCCCGCCGGAGCGGACGATGCGGCCCTGGGACAGGACGTGCACGCGGTCCGGCACCAAGTGGTCCAACAGGCGCTGGTGGTGCGTAATCACCAGGGCCGAGAACTCCGGGCTGCGCAGCGCATTCACGCCGTCCGCCACGATGCGCAGCGCGTCGATGTCGAGGCCGCTGTCGGTCTCGTCCAGCACGGCGAGCTTGGGGCGCAGGATCGCCATCTGCAGCACCTCGTTGCGCTTCTTCTCGCCGCCGCTGAAGCCCACGTTGACGTTGCGCTTCAGCATGTCGTCCGGCATGTGCAGCCGCTTCGACTCCGCGCGCGCCAGGCGCAGGAAGCCCACCGCGTCCAACTCGGCCTCTCCCCGGGCGCGGCGCACCGCGTTCAACGCGGTGCGGAGGAAGTTGGCGTTGTTGACGCCCGGCAGCTCAAGCGGCGCCTGGAAGGCCAGGAACAGCCCGGCCGCCGCGCGCTCCTCCGGCTCCATCGCCAGCAGGTCCGCGCCGCCGAAGCTCACGGAGCCGCCCGTGACCTCGTAGCCCTCATGCCCCGCCAGCACGTAGCCGAGCGTGCTCTTGCCGGACCCGTTCGGCCCCATGATGGCGTGAACCTGGCCGGCCGGCACGTCCAGGCTGATGCCGCGCAGGATTTCCTTGTCGTCGATCCGCGCCTGCAGGTTATTGACTGACAGCATTATCCAACCGATCCCTCAAGCGAAACAGCGAGCAGCTTCTGCGCCTCCACAGCGAACTCCATCGGCAGCTCCTTCAGCACTTCCTTGCAGAAGCCGTTGACGATCAGGCCCACGGCGTCCTCTTCCGACAAGCCGCGGCTGCGGCAATAGAACAGCTGGTCGTCGGCGATCTTGGAGGTCGTCGCCTCGTGCTCCACCTTGGCCGTCGGGTTGCGGCTCTCGATGTAGGGCACGGTGTGGGCGCCGCACTGGTCGCCGATCAGCAGGCTGTCGCACTGCGTGTGGTTCCGCGCCCCGCTGGCCTTCGGCAAGATGCGCACCAGGCCGCGATAGGTGTTGTCCGACCGCCCGGCGCTGATGCCCTTCGACACGATGGTGCTGCGGGTGTTCTTGCCGATATGGATCATCTTGGTGCCGGTGTCGGCCTGCTGCCGGTTGTTGGTCACCGCGACAGAGTAGAACTCCCCCACGCTGCCCTCGCCCTGCAGCACGCAGCTCGGGTATTTCCAGGTGATGGCCGAGCCGGTCTCCACCTGGGTCCAGCTCACCTTGCTCCGTGCCCCACGGCAGGCGGCGCGCTTGGTGACGAAGTTGTAGATGCCGCCGCGGCCGTTGGCATCGCCAGGATACCAGTTCTGCACCGTGCTGTACTTGATCTGCGCATCGTCAAAGGCCACCAGCTCGACCACCGCAGCGTGGAGCTGGTTCTCATCCCGCATCGGCGCGGTGCAGCCTTCGAGGTAGCTGACCTGGGCGCCGTCATCGGCGATGATCAGCGTCCGCTCGAATTGGCCGGTGTTCTTCGCGTTGATGCGGAAGTAGGTGCTCAGCTCCATCGGGCAGCGCACGCCCTTGGGGATGTAAACAAAGCTGCCATCGGTGAACACGGCGCTGTTGAGGGCTGCGAAGTAGTTGTCGGACACCGGGACCACGGAGCCGAGATGCTTGCGCACCAGCTCCGGATGCTCCCGCACCGCCTCGCTGATCGGGCAGAAGATCACGCCGGACTTCGCCAGCGTGTCCCGGAACGTGGTGGCGACCGACACGCTGTCGAACACGGCGTCGATGGCGATGTCAGGGTTGCCCGAGCCAATCACGCCCTCCATCCCCGCGCCCTCCACGCCGGCCAGGGCCGCGCGCTCCTTGAGCGGGATGCCGAGCTTCTCGTACATCGCCAGCAGTTCGGGATCGACCTCATCGAGGCTTTTGGGCGCCGGGCGCTTGGGCGCGGCGTAGTAGTGGATGTCCTGGTAGTCGATCTTGGGGTAGCCGACCTTGGCCCAGTTCGGCTCGGTCATGGCCTCCCACGCGGCAAAGGCGGCCAGGCGCCATTCCAGCAGCCACTCCGGCTCCTCCTTCTTGGCGGAGATCATGCGGACCGTGTCGGCGGTCAGGCCCTTGGGGGCGATGTCCATCTCGATGTCGGTCTCGAACCCCCACTTGTAGCCGGACTGGGTGAGGGACTGGACGGTGTCGATGGTTTCGGTGGCTGCGGGCATACGGACCTACTCGGCAGAGAGGGTGAAAACCAGATCTTGGGGCTTTGGAGCCGCGGCCCGGGCGGGGAAGGCGCGCGGGGCGCTGCGGTCCATGTCGGCAAGGGTGATGCGACCGAGCGCCTGCCGCACCGCGTCGTTCACCAGGTCCCAACGGCCGCGGACCGGGCACAGGCACTCCGCCTCACAGCCGGTGCCCGACCCTTCCACGCAGGCCGTCAGCGCGATGGGGCCGTCAATGGCCGCCACCACGTCCGTGACCGGGATGGCGGACAGCGGGCGGACCAGGCGGTAGCCGCCGCGGGCGCCGCGCTGGCTGCTCACCAGGCCTGAACAGGCCAGGGCCTTGAGCACCTTGGCCACCGTCGGCTCAGGCAGGCCGATGCCGGCCGCGATGCCGGGCGACGTTTGCACGGCCTCGCCATGCGACAGGCGAATCAGCACGACAACGGCGTAATCCGTGAGTTTCGACAGCCTGAGCATGGTGCAACCTGTAATCGGACCGGGGAAGTCCTGATTGATGTCAGATGAGCGGCTGCGGCTGTTCCGTCAAGGGCCGCGGCGCCCGCCCGGCGCCTCCTTCCGCAGCCGGATCAGCTCCCAAGTCAGACCCCGGGTCAACCGTTGATCAGCAGGCCCGAATACACCACCGGGCCGGTCGGCGCGCCCGAAGGCGAGCCGCCGGTCGGCTCCTGGCTGACCAGCAGCCGAGTGCCGGCGGACAGGCTCGCCCGCAGCAGGGTACGGCCGCCGCCCGGCAGCAGGCCCAGGCTGACCGGCGCCGGCGCGCCCTCGCGCAGTGCCGAGAGCAGATCGGCGGTGAAGCGCTCGCCGGA
>CALMAB010000184.1 GCA_937858325.1 uncultured Acetobacteraceae bacterium | reverse complement strand
GGCACCGGCCCCTCCCCCGCCGGCGCGCGGGCCAGGGCGCGGTAGAACCGGTCCAGCTCGCCCCGTGCCTCTACCAGCCCGGCGTCGCTGAACTCCAGCGTGCCTCGATACTGCGACTTCAGCAGCATCAGCCGCACTGCCTCCGCCGGCGCGCGGCCTAGCACGTCGCGGATGGTGAAGAAGTTGCCGAGCGACTTCGACATCTTCTCCCCGTTCAGGTTCAACATGCCGTTGTGCAGCCAAACCCGCGCGAAGCCGCTGCCCGGCAGGGCGCACAGGCTCTGCGCCCGCTCGTTCTCATGGTGGGGAAACAGCAAGTCGCCGCCGCCGCCGTGGATGTCGAACGTCTCGCCCAAGTACTGCCAGGCCATCGCGCTGCACTCGATGTGCCAGCCCGGCCGGCCGCGGCCCCAAGGGCTGTCCCACCCCGGCAAGTCCGGCGGCGACGGCTTCCACAGCACGAAATCGCCGGGATCGCGCTTGTAGGGCGCGACTTCCACCCGCGCGCCGGCCAGCAGTTCGTCCGGGCTACGGCCGGACAGCACGCCGTATTGCTCGAAACTCGCGACGGCGAACAGCACATGGCCGTCCGCTGCGTAGGCGTGGCCGCCCGCGATCAGCCGCTCGATCAACGCGACCATGCCCGCGATGTGTTCTGTGGCACGCGGCTCGACGTCGGGGGCCAGGTTGCCGAGCGCCGCCACGTCGGCATGGAACTGCGCGGCGGTGCGGGCGGTGACGGCCTCGATCCCTTCCCCGCTCTCGGCGGCGCGGGCGTTGATCTTGTCGTCCACGTCCGTGATGTTGCGCACGTAGGTGACGCGCGGGAACAGGTGGCGCAGCAGCCGGGCCAACACGTCGAACACCGTTTCGGCGCGGGCATTGCCGATGTGCGCCAGGTCATAAACGGTGGGACCGCAGACGTACAGGCGCACGTGCTGCGGGTCGAGCGGCACGAAAACCTCGCGCCGCCGGGTCAGGGTGTTGTGCAGCACGAGGCTCGGCATGGGCGGGTTCAATACATCCTGGTGCGGTAGGCGTCCTCGATCCGGCGCTCCGCATCGTCGGCGCTGAACGCCTGCGTCTGCTCGGCAAGGATGCGGCCAAGGCTGGGGAAGGTGGAGCGTTCGACCTGGGCCGCAGGGTCCCAGAGCCGGGCGCGGCGCAGGGCCTTGGCGCAGTGGAAGAACACGTCCTCGACCGCGATCAATAGGCCGGTGCGCGGCGTCCTGCCGCCGATGCTGGACCCGGCAAGGGCGTCGCTGTCCGTCAGCAGCCGGGCCGTGCCGTTCACCCGCAGCGTCTCGTCGATTCCCGGCACGAAGAAGATCAGGCCGACGCCCGGCGCGTCCAGGATGTTGGCGAAGCTGTCCACCCGGTTGTTGCCGGGCCGGTCAGGCAGCAGCAGCGTGCGGTCGTCCAGCACCTGCACGAAGCCGGGCGGGTCGCCGCGGGGGCTGGCATCCACCTGGCCCGCCGCGTCGGCCGACGCCAGCACCAGGAAGGGCGACAAAGCGATGAAGGCGCGGCAATGCCGGTCCAAGGCGTGCAGCACCTTGCGCTCCGCCAGCGCGCTGATGGCGCCCATGTGCGCCCGGAGCGCCGCGTGGTCGGACAGGCCGCTCACGCCGCTGCCAGCCGCAGCCGCTCCGCCGCGCGGTCCCGGCCCATCAGCGGCAGCAGGTCCCGCAGCTCCGGCCCGTGGTCCTCCCCCGTCAGCGCCAGGCGCAGCGGCAGGAACAGGTTCCGTCCTCTGCGGCCCGTCGCCGCCTTGAGCGCGTCGATCCATTTGGTCCATACGTCGTTGTCCCAGGGTTCCGCCGGCAGGGTATCACGGGCGGTGTGCAGATACTCGGCCTCACCCTCGATCAACGGCGGAATGATCGTGCCGGCCACCACCTCCCACCAGCCGCGCGCCTCGTTCAGCAGATCAAGGTTGCCGCGCACCGCGAGCCAGAACGCCGTCGTGGCGGAGGGCGGCAGGCGGTCGCGCACCGCGTTGAACGGCAGTTCGTGCAGCACCCGGCGGTTCAGCGCCAGCAACTGCCGCCCGTCGAAGCGCGCGGCAGAGCGGGACACGCGCGACAGGTCGTAGCTTTCGGCGATCTGGTCGGCGGATTGCGGCGCCGGGTCGTCGGCGGTGCCGAGGCGGGCGAGGTAGCCGGCGAGCGCCTGCGGCTCGATCCCGTCGCCGCGCAGGCTGCGCAGCGACAGCGCGCCCACCCGCTTCGACAGCTTGCCGCCGTCCTGGTCCACCAGCAGCGGCAGATGGGCGAACCGCACGTTGGACGGACGCGCGCCGAGCGCGGCCATGATGTCGATCTGGATTCCGGTGTTGGTCACGTGGTCCTCGCCACGCACCACGTGGGTGATCCCGGTCTCGATGTCGTCCACCACGGAGGTGAAGGTGTAGAGCGGCGTGCCGTCGGCCCGGATCAGGATGGGGTCGGACACGGCGGACAGCTTCACCGTGCGCGGCCCCAGCACCATGTCGCCCCATTCCGCCGGGTAACCCGACAGCAGGAACCGCCAATGCGGGCGCTTGCCGTTCGCTTCCGCAGCAGTGCGCTGCTCCGGGGTCAGCTTCAGCATGGCGCGGTCGTAGATCGGCGGCTGCTTGCGGCGGACGCGCAGCTCGCGCTTGACGTTCAGCTCCTCCTCGGTCTCGAAGCAGGGATACAGCCGCCCGGACGCCTTCAGGCGCTCGGCCGCGGCGGCGTATCGGTCCAGCCGATCCGACTGGCGCAGCATCTCGTCCCAGGCGATGCCGAGCCAGCGCAGGTCATGGGCGATGGCCTCAGCATACTCCGGGCGGTTGCGCTCGGTGTCGGTGTCGTCGAGCCGCAGCAGGAACTGGCCGCCGTGGCGCCGGGCGAGCAGGTAGTTGGCGAGCGCGATGCGCGCGTTGCCCACGTGCAGCAGGCCGGTGGGGCTTGGGGCGAAGCGGACCTTCATGCCGTGCCGTGCCCGTCGTCGAGGGCCGGGCCACCATCGTCGTCGTCGTCCTCGTCGTCCGTGACCAGGCGGGGGTCGATGGAGCGCCAATCGCGGTCGGCCGCCGCGGCGCGGCGGGCGGCGAAGTCGTGCAGCTCGGTCGCGCTGCGCCACCCCTCCCCGCCCGCGCCCAGCACTTCGGCATCCTCGCCATAGGCGAACCAGGCATCGAGCACCGCCTGCGCCTCCATGCCGCGCGCCCGGCACCGCTCGATGCTGTCCCGCACGTAGCGCCGGGCGAACAGGTTGGCGTGTTCCAGAGAAAGAAAGCCCGGCACGTCCTCCACGATGTTGTCCTCGGCGCCGCCTGAAAGGTCCAGGATGCGGACGCGCCAGCCCTCGGGCGGCGCGTCGCTCACGCGACCAAGCCCGTGTAGCCGTTGGTGATGGGATAGCGGCGGTCCCGGCCAAAGGCGCGCGGGGTGATCTTCACGCCGGGCGGGGCCTGGCGCCGCTTGTACTCGGCGCGGTCCAGCATCCGCCACACCCGCAGGATCGTCGCGCGGTCATAGCCGCGGGCCACCAGCGCATCGACGGACTGCTCGCCCTCGACCAAGCCCTCCAGGATGGCGTCGAGGTCCTCATAGGGCGGCAGGCTATCCTGGTCGGTCTGGTCGTGCTTCAGCTCGGCGGAGGGCGGCTTGGTGATGACGCGCTCCGGCATCACCGGGCCGTGCGGGCCGCGGGCGCCCTCGGGCACATGCGCGTTGCGCCAGCGGCACAGGGCGAACACGGTGGTCTTGTAAACATCCTTCAGCACGGAATAGCCGCCGCACATGTCGCCATACAGCGTCGCATAGCCCACCGACATCTCCGACTTGTTGCCGGTGGTCAGCAGCATGTCGCCGAACTTGTTGGACAGCGCCATGAGGATCAGGCCGCGGGAGCGCGACTGGATGTTCTCCTCCGTGATGTCCGCCTGACGTCCCTCGAACAACGGCGCCAGCGCGTCGCCGAAGGCGTGCATGGCCGGGCTGATCGGCACGGTGTCGCAGCGGATGCCGAGCAGCCGCGCGCACTCGGCCGCATCGTCCAGGCTGGCCTGGCTGGTGTAGGGGCTGGGCAGCATGACCGCGCGGACCTGCGCCGCCCCCAGCGCGTCCACCGCCACCGCCGCCGACAAGGCGCTGTCGATGCCGCCGGACAGGCCGAGCAGCACGCCGGGGAACCGATTCTTGCGCACGTAGTCGCCCAAGCCCAGCATCATGCAGCGGTAGATCAGCTCCAGCCGGTCCGGCTCCGGCGGCAAGGGCTGCGGCGTGCAGACCAGCGTGTCGCCGTCGCGCTGCCACTCCGTCAGGGTCAGCGCCTCGCTGAAGTACGGCATCTGCACCGCGAGCGTGCGGTCGGCGTTCAGCACAAAGCTCGCGCCGTCGAACACCAGCTCGTCCTGGCCGCACACCTGGCCCAGGAACACGAAGGGCAGCCCGGTTTCCACCACGCGCTCGACGCCCAACCCGACGCGGCGGGCCTGCTTGCCATCCTCGAACGGCGAGCCGTTGATGGACAGCAGCATCTCCGCGCCGCTTTCGGCCAAGGTTTCGGACACCGCCGGGAGCCAGAAGTCCTCGCACACCATGACGCCCAGGCGGTAGCCGCGGAAGGCGACCGGGCCGGGGCTGGGGCCGGCGTCGAACACGCGCTTGTCGTCGAACACGCCGTAGTTCGGCAACTCGTGCTTCGCCCGGCGCGCCAGCACGCGGCCCTCGTCCAGCACGAACGCCGCGTTGTACAGCTTGTCGCCGTCGCGCCACGGGCCGCCGACGATCACGCCCGGCCCGCCGTCGGCAGTGTCGCGCGCCAAATCGGCGATGGCCGCCTCACACAGTTCGACGAAGGATGGCTTGCGCACCAAATCCTCCGGCGGGTAGCCGCCGATGGAGAACTCCGGCGTCACCACCAGGTCCGCGCCCAGCGCCGCCGCGTCGGCCCGGGCACGGCGGATGCGGGACAGGTTGGCGGTCACGTCCCCTTCGTGCGGGTCGATCTGGGCAAGCGCGATGCGGAGGGTCATGGAGGGGACCTGGGGTTTGTAGGCACGCTGTCAACACGCCGGGCGTCGGCCCGGCGCGCCTGGTTGGCGCGCAGCAGGAACTCGCGCCCGACCTTCACCCGCGCCAGGCCGTCGTACTCCACGATGTCGGCGGTGGCGTAGGTCTCGTGCCAGTCGTCCGGGATGAAGCTGCCGGTGCCGACCACGTCGATGGGCGCGCGCGTGTCCGCCATCACCCGGCACTTCGCGACGCCGAACCCGGACGACACCACGATCCGCACCTGCGGGAAACCGGCCTCGTCCAGCGCCTCCCGCATCCGCCAGATCGCCGCGGCCGAAACGCCCGTGCCGACCAGGTGGCGCAGTTCCTGGTCGCTGCGGTAGCGGCGGATGGCGCCGGGCGCGTTGCGCTCCAGCACGGCATAGCTTTCCGCGGGGTCCAGCCCTTCCAGGTAGCGCCCGCCATGGGTGTCGAGCCGGACCGAAAGCCGGCCGGCGGCGGCAAGCTCCGGAAATCGGCGGCACACCGCCAGCCCGTCCGTGATCTCCCGCCCGAAGAAGTCGGTCAGCACCGTCAGCGCCTCGTGTGGGCAGGTCTCATGGAACATCTCCGCCGCCCGCACGGTGGACCCCGCATAGCCGATCAGCGCGTGCGGCATGGTGCCCAGGCCCCGCGCGCCGCCGAAGTACGGCGCGGCCAGGTCGGAGGAGGTGCCGACGAACCCGTGGGCGCCCTCCCGCTGCGCCGCGGCGCTGCCGACGCTTGCGGCGTAGCCCATCATGTCCTGCATCTCGGCACCGGCGCAGTGCCGGGCCTCCATCGCGATGAAGCGGGCGGTGGGCAGCGCCATGCACATCTGATAAGCGTTGTGCGCCGCGACGCAGGCCGCGCCAAGCTTCTGCAGGCAGATCGTCTCGCAATCTGCCAGCTCGTGGAAGCTGCCGGAGACATAAACGATGGGCTCGCCGGCGCCGACCCAGGTGCCTTCCGGGTGCGCCTGGTCGAACTCGAACCGCGTGCCGCGCAGCACTGCCACCTCCGTCAGCCAGTCCAGCATGAGCCGCGGCGCGGAGATCACCGGGCGGCGCAGAAAGAAGGCGTAGGTCACGCGCTTGTCGCCGAACCGGCCGATCACCTCCCGCGTGCGGTTGAAGTAGGCGTCCGTGCGGGCGCCGATGTCCCGGATGACCGGCCGCGGGTCCAGCGCCGTCATTGCGCGGCGACCGCCTGGGCGCGGCTGGGCGTCCGGCGGGCTTTCAGCTCGGCCGCGACCAGGAACGCGAGTTCCAAGGACTGCTCGGCGTTGAGCCGCGGGTCGCAGAACGTCTCGTAGCGGCTGCTGAGGTCGGCCTCCGTCAGGCGGTGTGCGCCGCCGACGCACTCCGTGACCTCCTGCCCCGTCATCTCCACGTGGACGCCGCCCGCCCAGCTTCCTTCCGTCGCATGGGCGTCGAAGAAGCCACGGACCTCGGCCAGGATGCTGTCGAAGCTGCGCGTCTTGATCTTCGCCGCCGTGGTGACGGTGTTGCCGTGCATCGGGTCGCACAGCCATGCCACTTTGCACCCGGCGCGACGGACCGCGCGCAACAAGGGCGGCAGCGCCGCTTGGACACGCCCGGCCCCCATGCGGCTGATCAGGGTGAGGCGCCCGGCCTCGTTCTCCGGGTTCAGCACGTCGATCAGGCGCAGCAGTTCGTCCGGCTGCATCGTCGGGCCGATCTTCAGGCCGATCGGGTTGTGCACCCCGCGCAGGAACTCGACATGAGCGCCGTCGATCTGCCGGGTGCGGTCGCCGATCCACAGGAAATGGGCGGAGCACGCATACGGCGCGTCGGAGGTGCTGTCGATCCGGGTCAGCGCCTGCTCATACGGCAGCAGCAGCGCCTCGTGGCTGGTGTAGAACTCCGTTTCGCGCATCTGCGGCGTGTTCAGGCTGCCGACGCCGCAGGCGGACATGAAGGCCAGCGTTTCATCGATGCGCGACGCGATGTCCTGGTAGCGCGCCGCCAAGGGCGAGCGCGCCGCGAAATCGAGGTTCCAGCGATGCACCTCGTGCAGGTCGGCATAGCCGCCGCCGGCAAAGGCGCGCAGCAGGTTCAGCGTGCCGGCCGATTGGAAGTAACCGGTTTCCATGCGCGCCGGGTCCGGGATGCGGGCGGCGGCGGTGAACTCCGGCCCGTTGACGATGTCGCCGCGGTAGCTCGGCAGGGTCACGCCGTCGATGGTCTCGGTGTCCGAGGAGCGCGGCTTGGCGTACTGCCCGGCCATGCGCCCCATCTTCACCACCGGCACGCTGGCGCCGAACGTCAGCACCACCGCCATCTGCAGCAGCACGCGGAACGTGTCGCGGATGACGTTGGCGGTGAAGTCGCCGTAGCTTTCGGCGCAGTCGCCGCCCTGCAGCACGAAGGCCTGGCCGTTCGCCGCCTTGGCCAGCGCGTCCCGCAGCCGCCGCGCCTCGCCCGCGAACACCAAGGGCGGATACTTGGCCAGCTTCGCCTCAACGGCGGCCAGCGCGCCCTGGTCGGGGTAGGCCGGCCCTTGCAGCACCTGCCGCGCCCGCCAGCTTGCCGGCGTCCAGACCACCTTCTCCGTCATGCTGCCCGTCCTTTCCGCATGGGCCAGCTTACCACTGTCTCACGCGGACGCCACCCGGCCGTTGCTAATCCGCAGCTTCCCGCACGGTCGCCGCAGGCGCCACGCGGGTCACGGTCCGCATGGTCACGAACTCCTCGGCGCTGGTGGGGTGGATGCCGACCGTGCGGTCGAAGTCCTGCTTGGTGGCGCCGGCGACCAGCGCCACGCCGATGCCCTGCATCATCTCAGGCACGTCGTCGCCCAGCATGTGCACGCCCATCACGCGTTGGCTCGCCCCCTCCACGATCATCTTCATCATCGTCTTGCCCGGCCGGCCGGACATGACGTGCCGCATCGGGGTGAAGTGCGCGATGTAGATGTCCATTGCGCCGTGCTGCACCGCCTGCTCCTCCGTCATGCCCACGGTCGCGAGCGGCGGGTTGCTGAACACGGCGGTCGCGACGGGATCAAGCGCCCAAGTCCGCGGCCGGCCCGGCCCAAACAAGCGGTCCGCCAGATGGTGCCCTTCCGCGATGGCGACGGGCGTGAGGTTCAGCTTGTTGCTCACGTCGCCCAGGGCGAAGATGTGCGGCTGGCTGGTGGCGTTGTGGGCATCGACGACCACGGCGCCCCGGCTGTCCGTCGCGACGCCGGCATCCTGCAGTCCCAGGCCCGCGGTCTTCGGCATCCGGCCCACGGCGAAGAACACCAGGTCGGCCTCGATGACGTGACCGTTGCTCAGCGTGACGCGCCGGGCGTCGCCGGCCGCCTCGACCCGGTGCACCGTTTGGGTCGGGTGCAGGCGCACGCCCTGGTCGGTGACGCTTTGGGCCAAGGCTTGCCGCAGGTCATGGTCGAAGCCGCGCAGCGGCAAGGGCGCGCGGAACACCACATCGACCTCGGCGCCCAAGCCATGGAAGATGCCGGCGAACTCCATGCCGATGTAGCCGCCGCCGACCATCACCGCCCGGCAGGGCAAGGCGGGCAGCTCGAACGCGTCGTCGGACACGATGCCGAGGTGCATTCCCTCGATGGGCGGCTGGATCGCCGGCACCCCGCCGGTCGCGATGACGATCCGCTCCGCCGTCACCGTTTGCCCGCCGACATGGAGCGCGTGCGGCCCGGCGAACACCGCCCGCGCCTCGTGCCGGGTCACGCCGCTGCCGTCCAGCATCCGGGCGTAGATGCCGTTCAGCCGCAGGATCTCGCGGTCCTTGTGCGCGATCAGCGCAGCCCAGTCGTGCACCCCGGGCGAAGCGTCCCAGCCGAAGCCGCGCGAGTCCTGCGCGAGCCGCCCGTACTCGGACGCCTGCACCATGATCTTCTTCGGCACGCAGCCGACGTTGACGCAGGTGCCGCCCCAGCGCGCTTCCTCCGCGATGCCGACCCGCGCCCCGTGCCCGGCGGCGATGCGGGCGCAACGCACGCCCCCCGACCCGCCGCCGATGACGAACAAGTCATAGTCATAGG
>CALMAB010000183.1 GCA_937858325.1 uncultured Acetobacteraceae bacterium | reverse complement strand
GACGCGGACAGCACGATGCCGCCCTCCCCGGCGGGCGCCGCCGCGATCCGGGCCATGCCGGGCAGCTCGCGCTGCGTGAGGTAGCGGTTATCCGCGTCCACCACCATCCAGCGCCGGTCGCCGGCCAGGCCCCACGGCTCCACGGCGGCCTCCTGCACCGCAACGCCGCGCAGGCTCTTCACGGGGTAAATCGTGATCGCGTCCAGTTTCATCGTCGTTCCCGTCAGGCTCCGAAGCGGCAGCACGCTCGTGCCGGCGACTTTGATGGCCTGCCAGCGGATCGGCAATGACGTAAAGAACCGGGGGGCGGCAGCAGGCCGTGTCCCCGCCGGGCGCCGGCGCTTCCCTTGCGGGAATGATCCAAGCGGCTATGGTTCATTTTTGAACCGGGCGTTCCGGCCTGCTGGTCACGGGAGTTGTCGCTCTTGGCCTACGAAATCTCCGTTGGACCCGCGCAGTTGACCATCAACGTGGGCGAGTGCGTGCTGACCACCGAAACAAACGGCCAGATACGGCAACCGAGCGACCGCGGGCTGTTCTTCCGCGACACGCGCCTGCTCAGCGGCTGGACCGTGGAGGTCAACGGCCGGCCCTGGACGCTGCTCAGCTCGGCGGCAACGTGCCACTTCGCGGCCCAGGTCGTGCTGACCAACCCTGCGCTGCCGACCGACGACGGGGAGCTGCCGAAGCACAGCATCAGCCTCACCCTGTCGCGCACCCTGGGACCCGGCGGGCTGCGCGAAACCCTGGTGCTGCGCAACCACAACCGCACCGCCGTGCGCCTGGTCCTCACGGCGCAGTTCCGTTGCGACTTCGCCGACATCTTCGACGTGAAGGCGGACCGGATCGTGTCGCGCGGCAGCACCGCGAGCCGCTGGTCGGCCGAGGAGGGCCGGCTGGAAACGGTGCACACCAACGGTTCCTTCCGCCGCGGGATCTCGGTTTGCCCGGCGGACGGCTCGCCCAAGCCGGAGCTGCGGGACGGGGCGCTCGGCTTCATCGCCGAGGTGGTGCCGCAGGGCGTCTGGACCGCGGAGTTGCTTTACCAGGTGATCGACGGCGGGCAGCGACTGGACGCGTCGCACGCGTCCTTCGCCGAGCAGCACGACTCCAAGCAGGCGCAGGCCCTGGCGGAATGGCGTTCGCAGGCCATGCGCGTGAGCACGCCCTGCGCCCCGCTGCAGCAGCTCTACGACCAGTCGCTGGACGACCTGGCCGCCCTGCGCCTGCCGATGGAGGGCACGGACGCCACGCAGTTCGTGCCGGCCGCCGGCATCCCCTGGTTCGCCGCCCTGTTCGGGCGGGACAGCCTGATCACCGCCTTGCAGACCGTGGCCGTTTACCCGGCCTTTGCGCGCGGGGCGCTGGAGGTGCTGGCGCAGTACCAGGCGGACGACACCGACGACTCCCGCGACATGCAGCCGGGCAAGATCCCGCACGAGCTGCGGCGGGGCGAGCTGTCGGAGCTGGGCCTGGGACCCTACCGGCCCTACTACGGCACCGCCGACGCCACCGTGCTGTATCCCCTGCTGCTGCACGAGGTGTGGCGGCTCACCGGGGACAAGGAACTGCTGCAAAGGCATGTCGGAACGGCGGAGCGATGCCTGCAATGGATCGACAGGCACGGCGACATGGACGGCGACGGCTTCCAGGAATACCAGTGCCGGACGCCCGGCGGCGCCGAGAACCAGGGCTGGAAGGATTCGGGCAACGGCGTCCTGTACGAGGACGGCGAGAACGTCCCGGCCCCGAAAGCGACGTGCGAGCTGCAAGGCTACGTTTACGCGGCGTGGCTCGGCATGGCCGCGATCTTCGAGGCGCTCGGCCGGCCGGAGGACGCGGCGGGGCTGCGAAACAGGGCGCGTGACCTTTACGACCGCTTCAACGCCGTGTTCTGGGACGAGGAACAGCAGTTCTACGCCCTGTGCCTGGACCCGGCGAAACGGCGGGTGATGAGCATTGCGTCCAACCCCGGCCATCTCCTGTGGTCCGGAATCGTGCCCCCGGACCGGGCGCAAGCGGTGGCGCGACGGCTGCTCGCCCCGGACATGTGGAGCGGATGGGGCGTGCGGACCCTTTCCTCGGCGCATCCCGCCTACAATCCGCACGACTACCAGCTTGGCGCGATCTGGCCGCACGACAACGGTCTGATTGCGCTGGGCTTCAAGCGCTACGGCTTCCATGCCGAGGCGGCGCAGATCGCGAAGGGGCTGGTCGATGCCGGGGGCCGGTTCCTGCTGCACCGGCTGCCGGAGGTGTTCGCCGGCACCAGCCGGGAGGACTCTCCCTTTCCGGTCCAATACCTCGGCGCGAACGTTCCGCAAGCGTGGGCGGCAGGGTCGGTGTTCCACCTGGTCCGTGCGCTGCTCGGCCCGGAACCCGACGTCGGGAACGGTATTCTCCACGTTGATCCGTTCCTGCCGGAGTGGCTGCCCGAGCTGCGGGTTGAAGGCCTGACGCTCGGCGAGCAACGCCTGGACGCCCACGTTTGGCGCGAGAACGGCTAAACGCAAGCCAAGCTCACGAAAGATGAGGGCATCCGGCTGGTGC
>CALMAB010000182.1 GCA_937858325.1 uncultured Acetobacteraceae bacterium | reverse complement strand
CGAAGGTGGCCGAGCCCGTCCATCAGCGCGACGAGCGCCGCGCCGACGCGCCGCGCCGTTAGCCCGGTCAGCCCGCCGGTGGACAGGACGAGCAGGTGGTTGCGGACCCCCACCTGCCCGTCTGCCCGGCGGAAGCCGAGGAACGTCGCCCCGATGGACATCGCCCCGATGGACGTCACCATGTCGCCGCCGCCGGGCAAGGGGTCAGGCCACCTGCTTCAGCGCGGGATCGGCCTGGCGCACCTGGATGCCGAGCTGGTCCTCGCGGACCCGCATCAGGGCCGCGGTGTCACGGTCGGCAAAGCCCTTGCCCATCGCCTCCTCCAACGTCTTCTGGCAGCCGGCGCCGACATGGGCCTCGAAGCCCTGGGCGCGCGCCAGCTCCACGGCCTGGCGCACGTCCTTGCAGGCGAGCTTGACGGTGAAGCCCGGCGCGTCGTCGCCCTTGAACGCCTTTTTCGGCATGGCGACGGTGAGCTGGGCGTTGTTCGCCATGGTGGTCCCCATGACCTCCATCATCAGCTCAAGCGTCAGCCCGCACTTCGCGCCGATGGCCAGCGCCTCGGTGTTGGCCGTCATGATGGCGGTGGCGAGCAGGTTGTTCACCGTCTTCATGGCGTGCCCGGCGCCGGCGCCGCCGCAAAGAAAGGTCTCGCTGCCCATGCAGTCGAGCACCGGCTTCACCCGCTCGATCACGCCCGGCTCGCCGCCCACCATCAGCGTCAGGGTTCCGCTGGCCGCGTGCTCGGAAGTCTTGCCCACCGGGCTGTCCACCATGTCGATGCCGCGCGTCTTGAGGTCCGCGGCGATGGCCCGGGAGGAGATGGGATCGATGGTGCTCATCTCGATCACGACGCCGCCGGGCTTGAGGCCCTGGGCGGCGCCGTCCGGGCCGAGCAGTGCCTCGCGCACGTGCTTCGGTTCCGGCAGCATGGTGACCACCACCTCGCTGGCCGCCCCCACGTCCCGGGCCGAGGGTGCCGCCCGGGCGCCGGCGTCCGCCATCCGCTGCACCGCCGCCTCGTCGATGTCGAACACGGTGAGCTGATGTCCGCCCTTGAGCACGTTCAGCGCCATAGGCCCGCCCATCACGCCGACCCCGATGAATCCTACCCTCACGACGCTTCTCCTCCCTCACCGAGCCGGCTTGTGGTCAGGCCACGTCGGCCCAGCGTTCGATTTCCCAAACCGGCCGCCCGCGCAGGTCGCCGGCATCCTGGCGCGTGAACTCCCCCTCCGCGGGCGTGCCGCCCAGCCGGTCGAAGGCTTGCTTCACCAGGGGGGCGGTGCGGCGGAACGAGTCCTTCACCTGCGCCCAGCTCAGGGGTGCCGGGATCATCTTGGCATCGACCAGGTACTTCGAGGTTTCCAGCACGGCGCGGGCATCGGCCTCCGTGGGCCAGATCCAGCCGCGCTTGCTGACCACGTCGTCGTTGACCACCTTGGCGCCCTGCACCGGATCGAGCTTCCAGTACTCCTTCACCAGTTGGGACACCGCCCCGGCATCCTTGGCCGCCAGCGCCGAGACCGCGTCCTGCTGCGCCATCAAGAAGGCCAGGACCAGCTTCGGGTTGCGGTCCAGCAGGCCGTTGTTCACCAGCCAGAAGGAACGGTGGAGGTAGTAGCCGTCCGGAAAGAAGGGCGATTTCTTCACCGAGGGCAGCATGTGGCCGCCCCCTTCGCCGGCCGGACCCTTGTACCAGTCTTCCGTGTAGCCGAAGGAGTTCATGATGCCCACGGTGCCGGTGCTTTCCGCGGCGAGGAACGCCGGGTAAACGGCGATAGCGGCGTCCATCCCGTTGGGCACCTGCGCCGCCTGGGCCAGCGTGGGCGTGTTGACAATCTTGATGCCGTGGTCGCGCGGGTTGGCGCTGCCCAGCTCCCAGCGCATCATCTGCGACAGGGCGTTGTAGGGGTCGCCGCCCAGCAGCGCGCCCACCGTCTTGCCCTTGATGTCCTCCATGGTGCGGACCGGCGCGTTCTTGCGCGTCGCCAGCACCAGGCGGAGGTGCCCCTCGCCCACCACCATGAGGCTGATCGGCAGCTTGTTCGAAAGGGCGCGTATGATGGGCGTGTTGCCCCACATGCCCATGTCGAGGTTGTTGCCGACGACTGCCTCCACCATTGGCAGCGCCGTCGGGTAGTCGCGCCAATCGACGGCCAGGTCGAAGCCCAGCTCGGCCGCGCGCTTCTCGTACAGCTTGTTCTCGATCATGTACTGGGTCATCGGCGAGTTGTAGGCCGACCACGGGATGCGCCCGACCGAGACCTTCGCCGGGTCGCGCCCGCCCTGCGCCACGGAGGGCAACGCCAGCGTGGCGCCGCCCGCGCCGAGGAGCAGCGGGCGCCGCCCGATCCCGAGTTGGAGCATGGACGTCCTTCCTGCTTGGTCGTGTCCGCTCACGCGATCGCCTCGTAGGCTTCGGTGCGGATCAGCCCCCAGATTTCCTCCGCAAGCTGGCCGAAGCGCGGCGTCGCCCGGATGTGCTCGTCGCGCGGACGCGCCAGGTCCACCGGGATCACGGCCCGCACCCGGCCGGGATGGCGGCTCATCACCACCACGCGGTCGGCGAGGAACACCGCTTCCTCGATGTCGTGCGTGATGAACACCGCGGTCTTGCGCGCGTCCCGAGGCGCCGTCTCGCCCCAGATGCGCAGCAGCTCCGTTTGCAGGATCAGCCGCGTTTGCGCGTCCAGCGCGCCCAGCGGCTCGTCCATCAGCAGCACCTCCGGCCCGTTGGCGAGCAGGCGCGCCAGCGCCACGCGCTGCCGCATCCCGCCCGAAAGCTGGTGGGGGTACTTCGCTTCCGAGCCGGCGAGCCGCACCAGCTCGACGTGCTCGCGCACCCGCGCCTCGACCTCCCCGCGGCTCAGCCCATCTCCCGGCGTGCCGTTGCGCAGGCCGAAGCCGATGTTCTCCTCGACCGTGAGCCAAGGGAACAGCGCGTAGTCCTGGAACATCACGCCGCGGTCCGCGCCCGGCCCCCTGACCGGGACGCCGTTGATCTCGATGGTGCCCGCGCTCGGCATGTCGAGACCGGCGATCATGTTCAGCACCGTGGACTTGCCGCAGCCGGACGGGCCGACGACGCAGACGAACTCCCCGGTCTCGACCGAAAGGTCCACGCCCGTCACGGCCAGCGTGCGCTTGGGCGTGCGGGGTGCCGTGAACTCCTTGGCGACGCCCTGCAAGCGCAGCTTGGGGCCGGGCACGTCAATGCCTCCATGGGGTGAGGCGGCGCTCAAGGGCGCGGAACAGCCGGTCGATGGCCAGGGCCACCAAGCCGACCACGACCATGCAGGCCACGATGCCGTTGAGGTCGATGCTGTAGGCGTAGAAGACGAACATCATCGCCCCGATCCCGCCCGAGCCGCCGCCGCCGGACTTGGCGCCCACCGCAAGCTCGGCGGCGATGATCGCGGTCCAGGCGACGCCGAGCGCCAGGCGGGCGCCGAGCAGGATGCTGGGGAGGGACGCCGGCAGCACCACCTTGCGCAGGATGCGCAGGCGCGGCACCCCCATGGTGCGCGCCGCCTGCAGCAGCTTGCGGTCCACCTGCGACACGCCGTGCACGGTGTTGAGCAGCAGCGGGAAGAAGGCGGCGTAGCCCACGATGGACAGGGCCGCGGGCGTCCCCGTGCCGAACCACAGGATGGCGAGGGGCAGGACCGCCATCGGCGCCACGGGGCGGAAGCTCTGGACGACCGGCTCCACCGCCGCGCGCACCGTCCGGCTGGTGCCCATGGCGATCCCCAGCCCGGTGCCGCCGCGAACCCGCCCAGGACGCGGCCGAGGCTTTGCAGCAGGGACACCGGCAAGTCGCCGCTCGCCGTGAGCCGCGCGAAGGTCGCCGCCACCTGGACCGGGGAGGGCGCCCGCGTGATGTCCGGCTGCGTCATCGCCCATGCCTGCCAAGCGGCAAGCAGCAGCACCGGAAGTGCCGCGCCGCGCGCGGGCGCGGCCCAGCGC
>CALMAB010000181.1 GCA_937858325.1 uncultured Acetobacteraceae bacterium | reverse complement strand
ACCGCGGCGTCGCGTTGTGGGGCGACCAGGTGATCTCGCACACGCTGGACGGGCGGCTGATCGCCACGGACAAGAACACGGGCGAGGTGTCTTGGCAGCGCCAGGTGGGCGACCCCGACAAGGGCGAGGTGATCACCGGTGCGCCCTTGATCGTGAAGGGCCTGGCGATCACGGGCGTGGCCGGGGCGGAGTATGGCATCCGCGGCTGGCTCGCGGCGACCGACCTCAAGACGCAGAAGGAGGTGTGGCGCACCTACACCATTCCCGCCAAGGGCGAACCCGGCTCGGAAACCTGGAAGAACGCCGAGACCGCGGCCAACGGCGGCGGCTCGACCTGGGTGACGGGCTCCTACGACCCGGACAGCAACACGCTGATCTGGGGCGTCGGCAACCCCGGCCCGGACTGGGACAATACCCACCGGCCCGGCGACAACCTGTACACCGACAGCGCGCTGGCGCTCGACCCTGACACCGGCAAGATCAAGTGGCACTTCCAGCACACGCCGAACGACCCGTTCGACTATGACAGCGTGTCGGAGAACGTGCTGGTCGAAGTGCCGGTGAACGGCCGGCCGACCAAGATGGCGCTCACCGCGGACCGCAACGGCTTCGGCTACGCGGTGAACCGGGGCAACGGCGAGTTCGTCTGGGGCACGCCGTTCGTGAAGCAGGCGACCTGGACCCGCGGGCTGAACCCGGAAACCGGCAAGCCCGTCGAGTACGACCCGAGCCAGCCGGTGCAGCACTACAACGCGTCCGTCACGCCGTCGCGCGAGAACAAGGTCGCGGACATCTGCCCGGGCAACATGGGCGGCAAGAACTGGCCACCCACGGCCTACAACCCGACCTTGATGCGCTGGTACATCCCGGTGATCGAAAGCTGCAACAGGATCACCGTGGAGGAAACCAAGCCCGACTCTTGGAAGCCGCGTGAGTTCTACACCGGCGGCGGCCCGAGCCAGCACGAGCGGATCACCGGCAGCGTCACCGCCATCGACGTGACCAACGGCAAGGTCGTCGGCAAGGCAGAAACGCCGTTCCCGATGCTGGGCGGGTTGCTGGCCACGCCGGACCTGGTGTTCGCCGGCGAGCCTTCGGGCAACGTGATGGCGCTGGACGCCAAGTCGCTGGAGAAGCTGTGGTCGTTCAACACCGGGTCGGGCGTCAACGCGCCGCCGATGACGTTCACGGTGGACGGCAAGCAGTACCTGGCGATCCTGGTCGGCGTCGGCGGCGCCTGGGACAAGTGGTTCATCGAGTCCACGCCGGAGCTGAAGAGCCAGTCGCCCAGCTCGATGCTCTACGTCTTCGCGCTCTGATGTCCCCGCGGGTCCCGCCCCTTTGCGGGCGGGACCCGCCACCGCTTTTGGAGAGTTGTCCGCCATGCGTGCGACATTCGCCATCGTCCTCCTGGGTGCCCTCGCCCTGGGGGTTTTGCCGCGCCATCAATCCCATGCCCAGGACGCCGCGCACGGGTCGGCGTCGGAGGGCAAGCGCGTGTTCCAGCAGGCCAACTGCGTCGGGTGCCACAAGTGGCACGGCGCCGGCGGCGGCGGGTACGGCGGCGACGCGCTGTCCCTGCGCGCGACGCAGCTTGACCGCGACCAGATCATCGAGACCGTGACCTGCGGCCGTCCCGGCACGGGAATGCCCTACTTCCAGCGCGGCGCCTACGACAACGAGGCCCATCCCTGCTACGGCATGGGGCGGCAGGACCTCGGCAAGGACGTGCCGGTGGAAGCCACGAAGTTCCTGCGCCCGGCCGAGGTCGGCGCCGTGGCGGATTACGTGGTGGTCGAGGTCAAGGGCAAGGGCGAGCCGACCTACGACGAGTGCATCGCCTTCTTCGGCAACGGCTCCCGCGTTTGCAACGTTTACAAGTCGCCGACCGCCGAGGGCGCGCAGCCCGGCAAGCAGGGAAGCTGACGATGCGTGGCAGGATGGGGCTTGGCAGGATGGGGCACCAGACCCTGGTCGCCCTGCTGCTCGCGCTTCTGGCCGTGCGCCCGGCCGCTGCCGACACGGCGCCGGGCGTGCCCGAGAACGACCTGCGCGAGTTCCGCATCGGCATGGCGGCGGACGAGCTGCCGCGCACGGGCTACCTGGACTTCGCCTGCGCCGACGCCGGGCGCAAGCTCGATGGTTGGCAGGGCTACCGCCAATGCCCGGCGGATGCGTCCAGCTGGCACGCGGTCCGCTTCCAGTACGACGAGGCCGCGAACCCGCTTTCCAAGGTCAACGGCCTGTATGAGGGCACCAAGGTCGGCGGCCACCCCGTGCTGCTCACGGCGCTGATGGGCGACGACGCCCGGCTCAAGGGCTTGGTGATTGAAACCGACCCGGCGGCCCGGCTCTACCTGCGCAAGAAGGCGTTCCTGTTCGGCGAGCAGGTGAAGGCCCGCTACGGCGACGCCGGCTGGGCCTGCGTCAGCAAGGAGCCGGCGGCCGACCAGGAGCCGGTCGGCGGCGTGTTCATGAACGAGCGTTGCGAGAAGGCGACGCCCACCCGGAAGCTGACCCTGGACCGCGTGCTGTTCCGCAAGTCCGGCCAGGACCTGAAGAACTTCGTGAGCCGGTCGCGGCTGGAAATCCTGGGCCGCGGCGACGGCGACGCTGCCCGCGCCTCGAACTGACGCCATACCCCTTCGGAACCGTTCCCCCACGGCGCTCGGTGCCTGGCGCGATGGGATCAACGCCCTTATAAGCGCCAGCCGCGGCCTGCATGGGACGGAGTGACCGATGAAGCGGAGACTGGCGTTGTTGGCGCTGTGCGGCCTCCTCCTGGCAGGGCCGGGGCGGGCGGCCAGCATCTCGGGATACAGCCTGCCGGACACCTACCCGCTGGGCGGGCAGACGTTGGTGCTGAACGGGCTTGGCATCCGGACGCTGACCATCCTCAGAGTCAAGGTTTACGTCGCCGGGCTGTATCTGGCGCAACGGAGCCGGGACGCCCGCGCGATCCTGGCGGCGCCGGGTCCCAAGGTGATCGTGATGCAGTTCCTGCACAAAGCGTCGAAAGAGGACGTGGAGAAGCAGTATCGCGAGGGCGAGGCCAAGAACTGCGGCCACGGCGAGTGCAACCCGTCCGACAAGGACGATTTCGAGCGCCTGATCACGCTGACGCCGGGGGCCGCGGTGGGCGACACGCTGACCTACATCTGCACGCAGCGCGGCTTGCGGGTGCTGTTCAACACCAAGCCGGTCGCCGACATCGCGAACCCCGGCCTGGCGACGCGCATCCTGGCCGGCTTCATCGGCAACTATCCGCCGTCGGACGACCTGAAGGCGCACCTGCTGGGCGCCGCGGCGGAATAGGTGCGGTGATGCGGGTCCGCGCAAGACAGGTCAGGCCCGCGCCGTGTCGCGCCTGATCCAGCGCAGCCTGCGGGACAGGTCGGATACGGCCGTTGCCGGCCAAGGCATCCGCCTTCGCCTGGCCAGCGGCAAGACGGTCATCGACGGGTCGGGCGGGGCCGCCGTCGCCTGCATCGGGCACGGCAACCAGCGCGTCGCGGCGGCGATGGCCGAGCAGGCGGGGCGGATGGCCTACGCGCACACCGGCTTCTTCACCTCCGAACCCGCGGAGGCGCTCGCCGACCTGCTGCTGGCCGACGAGCCGGGCGGGCTTGCCCACGCCTTCTTCGTCAGCTCCGGCTCCGAGGCGATGGAGGCCGCCCTCAAGCTGGCCCGGCAGTTCTTCATCGAGGCCGGGCAGTCCCGGCGGACCCGTTTCATCGCCCGGCGGCAAAGCCACCATGGCACCACGCTGGGCGCCCTGTCGGTTGGCGGCCACCTCGCCCGGCGCGCGCCCTACGAACCTTTGCTGGGCGCCGGGTTCAGCCGGGTTTCGCCGTGCTTCCCCTACCACTACCAGGCTCCGGACGAGAGCGACGCGCAATACGTCGGGCGCCTGGCCGCCGAGCTTGAAGCGGAGTTCCAGCGGCTTGGCCCGGACACGGTCGCGGCGTTCTGCGCCGAGCCGGTGGTCGGGGCGGCGGCGGGGTGCGTCACGGCGGTGCCGGGCTACTTCGCCGCGGTGCGGGAGGTGTGCGACCGGCACGGCGCGCTGCTGGTCCTGGACGAGGTGATGTGCGGCATGGGCCGCACGGGCAGCCTGCACGCTTGGCAGCAGGAGGGCATCGCGCCCGACATCCAGACGGTCGCCAAAGGTTTGGGCGGCGGCTATGCGCCGATTGGCGGCATCCTGGCCTCGGGACGGGTGGTGGCGGCGCTGCGGGACGGTTCGGGCGGGTTCATGCACGGCCAAACCTACCAGGCGCACCCTGTGGCCTGCGCCGCCGCCCTGGAAGTGCAGCGCATCATCCGGGAGGAGGGCCTGGTTGCCCATGCCGCCCGCAAAGGCGACATGCTGGAACAGTTGATGGCCGAGCGGTTCGGCAACCACCGCCAGGTCGGCGACAACCGCGGGCGCGGCCTGTTCCGGGCGGCCGAGTTCGTTTCCGACCGCTCCCGGCGGACGCCGTTCGACCCGGCGCAGGGGATCGCCGAGCGGGTCAAGCAGGCGGCGCTCGACCGCGGGCTGGCAGTTTACCCATCAACCGGCACCTTCGACGGCATACGGGGCGACCACGTGATCGTGGCGCCCCCCTTCATCGCCACGGAGGCCGATCTGACGGAGATCGTGGACCGGCTCGGCGCGGCCATCGACGCGGTGTTCGCCTGACCCGCTTGCGGCGGTTCGGCCCTGATTCGGCTTGAACGGCAAGGGGGCATCCGGGATCATCCCGGAGGAGGGGAGGGCAGCCGCATGGTGCAGCAAAGGGTCGGACCAGCCGCCGGGCCGGACGGGTCTGGCGTCCATCAGGTTTTGGACGCCCGCGCGCTGAACGGGGAAACGCCGACATGGTGCCCGGAGCGGAAGCGGCTGTTCTGGGTGGACCTGCGCGAGCCGGCGCTGCACGAGTTCGACCCGGCCACCGGGCGGGACGAAACCTGGGCCATGCCGGCCTGGATCGGCTGCTACGGACTGGACGCCGGCGGCGCCGTGGTGGCGTTGCGGACCGGCCTGCACCGGCTCGACTTCGGAACCGGCGCGCTGGACCTGCTCGCCCCGCCGCCCTGCGACCCGCGCCGCTTCCTGTTGAACGACGGCGGGTGCGACCCGGCGGGCCGTTTCCTGGTCGGCCCGATGTTCCACCCCCTCCCGCCCGGCGACAAGCAGCCCGGCGCGGCGCAAGCCTCGCCCTTGTGGCGCTACGACGGCGACGGGCGCTGGACCGGCATGACGGACCCCGTGGGCGTCAGCAACGGCCTGGCCTGGAGCCCGGACGGGCGGACGATGTTCCACGCCGACACGTCGCAGCACACGGTCTGGGCCTACGACTACGACCCGGCCACCGGCGCCGCGGCCAACAAGCGCGTGTTCGCGCGGGTGGAAGAGGGGGGCCAGGACGGCGGGCCGGACGGGGCGGCGGTGGACCGCGACGGGTTCTACTGGTGCGCGGTGTTCGGGGCCGGCTGCCTGCTGCGGTTCGACCCGGCTGGGCGGTTGGAGCGCCGGGTGGCGATGCCGGTGCAGTATCCGACCATGCCGGCCTTTGGCGGGGAGGCGCTGGACACGGTTTACCTGACCTCCGCCACGTGGCCGTTGTCCGAGGCGGAGCGGCGTCGTCGGCCGGAAGAGGGCGGGCTGTTCGCCTTCGCGGCGCCCGTGCCGGGCCTGCCGGCGTCGCGCGTGCGCTTGGGGAAGTGAGAAACCGGTCACGGCCTTGACGGCCTGTCTGCCTCCGCGATCTCCCACCCGCCGCCGAGCGCGCGGTAGAGCGTGACCAGGCCTGTTGCGATCTGCGTGCGGCTGCTGGCCAGGTCGTTCTGGCTTTGCAGGAGCTGCGCCTGGGCCGTGTTCACGTCCAGGAAATCGACGACCCCCTCCGCGTAGCGTTGCCGGGCCGCCCGGAGCGCGACCTCGTTCTGCGCCACGGCGTTGGCGACGTCCCGTTCCCGCGCCTGCGCTTCCGCAAAGGCGGTGAGCGCGTTGTCCACCTCCTGCCAGGCCTGCAGCAGCGTGCGGCGGAACGCGACCGCGGCCTCGCGCTGCTGGGACTCGCGCAGCCGCAGCGTGCCGCGCAGCCGCCCGCCCTGGAAGATGGGCAGGGAAATCGACGGCCCCGCCTCGAACGCGCGGGCGTACAGGCTGAACGCGTCCCTGAACCGCAGGCCTTGGAACTGGACGCTGCCGTTCAGCGTCACGTCCGGGTAGAACTCCGCTTCCGCGACGCCCACCTGCGCCGTGGCCGAGTGCAGCCGGGCTTCGGCCTGGCGCAGGTCCGGGCGGCGGCGCACCAGGGTCGCGGGCAGGCCGACCGGCACCAGCGCCGGCACGCTTGGCTGGGCGCCGCGCGGCCTCAGCTCCGCGTCCAGCGCCCGCGGCGGCTCGCCCAGCAGCAGGCCGATGGCGTTGATCGCCGCCGCGTCCTGGGCACGCAGCGGCGGCACGGTGGCGGCGGTGGTGG
>CALMAB010000180.1 GCA_937858325.1 uncultured Acetobacteraceae bacterium | reverse complement strand
CTCAACCCCATGCCAATCCACGCCGCCGCAAGTTGAAGTCACTCAAACAGGTTCTCAGCCGGTTTCATCGACGGCGACGACCTTTCTGATCCTGATCGTCCCTGGCACTGTTCAACCCTGCAAACAAGCCGGAGGATCGTGCAGAGTGGCCTGGAGGTGCTTCGGCACACGCCCATCGTCGTCATCGCCTACCCGCTCCGCTGCACGAATTGGATCTACTTCTGCCGGACATTCGAGAGCGAAGGTGCCATGCCGCTGTTCGTGACGCTCAGGGCGTCCTGCTCGTCAACGGTGGACGAGAGGCAGGGACGTGCGTTCAGCCGCGACGAGCGTGCCCGTATCCGGATCATGATTGCCGAAGGTTACGGCTCTCGGCCGTTCAGCGACCTCATCCTCGACACGGACAAAGCCGATTTCGCGGAAACGCTGGCACGGCTGGAACACGAGACCCGCTGCATGATCGCGACCTGAACCGGCCGCCTTCCGTCAAGCGCCCCTGGCGGCAGCCTGGCCCGGCCCACCGCTAAGAGCGACCTTGAGCAGGCCAGCGGGCCTTGGCCATGCGCTCCAGCGTCAAGCACCCGAAGGCGCAGCGACCGAAAGCCCACGGTCCCGGGTCAAGCGGTAAAGCACCTGGTGCCGGAGCGGGTAGCCCTCCGGTATGCGAGGGTGGTCGAAATCGCCTGAAGCGTCGTGCAGCATGCGCAGCTTCGCCATGACCCGGCGGGACTTCCGGCTGCCAGGAACCGTGAATGCCACGATTTCCGGCAGTTGGAGCGCATCGAAACCGAACCGGATTGCGGCCGCCGCCGCTTCTGGCGCGTAGCCGAGGCCCCAG
The DNA here is from genome assembly GCA_937858325.1 of uncultured Acetobacteraceae bacterium. Classification (GTDB taxonomy): domain Bacteria; phylum Pseudomonadota; class Alphaproteobacteria; order Acetobacterales; family Acetobacteraceae; genus CAHJXG01. The sequence goes on along the minus strand of CALMAB010000180.1, from coordinate 4,220 downwards.
AATGTCCGCGCGATCCGCCAGCCGACCTCGACCGCCGGGGTGAACGGGGCATCGTAGCTGACGCGAAGCAGGCCGACCGCGCCCACAAAGGCGCCATCACCCTTTGACTCGACCGCCCAGAAACAGAAGCCGTGCGCCGCCAGGTGCGCGAGTTGCCGGTCGATCCAAGCGTCGCACGCCGAGCGAGGCGTGAGCGGCGACAGGTACTCCATCACGCGTGGGTCCGATGACATCTCGGCGAACGGCTGCCGATCGGCGTCTTCCCAGCGGCGCAGGATTAACCGCTCCGACTGAATGGGCATGCTCATGTCCCGCTTGCTGCGAACCGGGCGCAAGCTTGCTGGAGCGGGGGTTTGCTGTCCACCAGGCCCGGCGGCAGGGCAGCCAGGAACGCTGCCGCGGCACCTGACCCAAACCCGATGCACGAAGCGTCTGATCCGGGCCAGGCTGGCCCCTCAAGTTTGCGCCAATGCCGGAAACTGGACGGAACCATCGGCCAATGCCGCTGCGCCGCGGGCGAATAGCGGGGATTTGGTTTCAACAGACTCCGAATGGCTTGCTGTCGGCCATGAGTCTCCGGAATCAAAAAGGAACTCCACTTCTGCAACCGGCTGCGTGATCAACGTCGGCAACACCAGGCTCAGGTCAAACGGCTCCGCCGCGAATACGTCATGGATGACAAGCCGTTCGTTCTCGATGGTGGCGGCGATGGCGGCCTCGAACTCGGGCGCCCAGGACACGGTTGCGGACCCGCAGCCCAGGTGCCACAAGGCGATCGAGTAGTAGTCACGCGCGGTCAGGCACCCTCGCGCCGGCCGCGATGCGGCGCACAGCGTGGCCAGACGGGATCGGTCCGAAGCATCCGACAGGTCGCAGCGTGGAGCCTGTGCGCCGGACGGCTGCAACACGTGCCGGGCAAAGGAGCGGCGCTGCGGGATGCGCTTGAGGCCGAAGCGCGGGTAGAAGTCGAGGACACCGTTGTTGGCGAACAGGATGACCGGCTGGTCCGGCTCGTCGAGTTCGCGGATCACCCAATCCATGAGCTGGCGTGCGAACCCCTGGCGGCGATAAGGCGCAAGCGTCGCGGCAGCGCCCAACTGGTATCCCACCCGGTCTCCGCCGTTGATGACCAGGTGCATCCGACTTCGTCCGATGGTGCTGACGATCCTGCCGTCATCGACGATGGCCAGGACCTCGTAGTCGCCTGTCCAGCCGCCCCGGTCGCGCCACACCGTCCAGGGTTCAGCTCTCACGCCGTGGAAGATTGTGTCCACGAAGTGGAAGAACGCGGGATGCTGGTCGGCGTCGGAGCAGAGAATCCTGCAGCGTTCCATTGGCGGCTTGTCCTGCTTTCCTGGCGACATGACGGCAATCTGAGCAAACGTAGCAAGACAACGATTCGAAGCCATGGAGGGTGACGGATGCTGACCCTGTTCTTCGCGCCGGGCGCAAGCTCGATGGCCGTCCACATCGCGCTGCACGAGATCGGCGCCGCGTTCGAGGCGCGCCCGCTGTCCTTCCGCCGCCGGGAGAACCGCAGCCCGGCCTACCTGGCGCTCAACCCGGCGGGCCAGGTTCCGACCCTCCTGATCGACGGACGGCCGCTGACGGAGGTGGCCGCGATCCTGTTCTACCTCGCCCGGCGCTTCCCGGAGGCCGGGCTGCTGCCCGAGGATGCGGAGGCTGAGGCGCAGGCGCTGTCGTGGATGTCGTTCGCCGCATCGACGCTGCACCCGGCCCGGCGGCAGGGCATAGGTCATGCCGTAGCTGTTTGGAAGGCCGCCGAGACGCGGATGGCCGGGCCAGGCTGGGTGCTCGGCCGCTACTGCGTCGCCGACATCCACCTGTTCCGGCTGTTCTGGCGCTTCAACGCTTCGCTTCGGCCAGAACCCGATGCGTTCCCGAACCTTGCTGCCCATCACGACCGGATGCTGGCCCGTCCGGCCGTCCGGCGCACCATCGAAACGGAAGCCGCAATCGGCTACGAACTGCCCGCCTGACAGTTGCCTGTAGGCCCGGCAGCCCTGCGGCGCCGACGCGATCGTTTGGGCGAACACCGGCGGCTCCAAAGCGTGACATGTGAGCGGACGCTCACCGTACGGCGGCAAGACAGGTGAGCGCCTGCCCCGTCAGTCGAAAGAAGGTTTTCTCGCGCTGCTCAACCGCGCCCATCGCGTCGTAAAAGCTGAGCAGGCGAGCGTCGCCGCGATCGGCAGTCCAGTCGAGCCGTGCGAAACCGCCCTCGACGGCAAGCCGTGCCGCGGCCCGCATCAGCGCGGTGCCAGCACCGCTGCCGCGTGCCCCTGCCGAAACGAACAGCTCCTTGAGGAACAGGCCCGGCTTGAGGCCCGGTCCTGGAAAGATGGCGCCGACGGCTGCGAAGCCGACCACGCTTGGATCGGCGGCGACGAGCACGCTGACACCTTCCGGCAGCTTTGCGAGCCGCGCCGTGATCTCATCAAGCGGCGGGCAGGCCACGCGGTAGTGCGCCTGCATCTCTTGGAACAGAGCCGCCGTGCCGGCGATGTCCTCGAAGCCCATCCGGCGCACCGCAATCAACCATGTCTCCTTCTCTCCTGCTTGCCGCAAAGCGTACGCCAGTGGGAGGGACAGCGCGAGGGTGCAAGACGGGAGCGCGGGTGGCGCTCGACCGCCTCGAATCTCAAGCTGAGCCACCATTGCCTATACAGCACAAATTGCTTGCAAGGCGCTGCTGCTCCTTGCCGGAATGTATCGGCGACTTTGCTACAGCTGGGTTCAGGCATTTAAGCTTCGTCAGCGTGACCATCTCGATTGAAATCAGGAACGTTCACTCCGCACCTGATAGCAGGCAGGACGATCGACGCCTCTATTATGCACAGCCGCGTGCGAAGCGGGCCGCAATGCCCGGCATCGCTGCCAGCAGCACCGCAAGGTTCGGGGCGGCACGCTCCTGCAAGGCAACAGCCTGCGTTTGCGCGCCGGCCAGCACCGCGGCTTCATCGAAGGCAAGGATGCGGCCGGCGCGCATCACCCATTGGCCATCGACCATGACGCTCTCGACGTGCTCGGTGCCGGCATGCTGCACCAGCACGTCCAGCGACGGCCGTGCGGCCAGCGTTGCGGCGCCCTCGGCCCGCACCAGCACGAGGTCGGCAAGCTGGCCCGCCGCGATCCGGCCGAGCTGGCCTTTCAAGCCCAGCGCCGCTGCGCCCGCCTCGGTCGCAGCGGCAAAAACCTCGGACGGCTTCGGCCATTGGGAAAAGTCCCCGCCTTCCCGACGCGGCAGCGTCATCGCCAGGCGCATGCCCGCGAAATGGTCGGCGCGGCCCGCGGTGTTGGCGGAGTCGTTGCCCAGCGCCACGCGCAGCCCGCAAGCGGCGCAGGCCCGCAGGCGCATCACCCCGCTGCCCAGCATCAGGTTGCTCGCCGGGTTGTGGCTGAGCGTCACGTCACGGCGGGCAAGGGTCGCCATCTCCGCTTCGCTGAGCCAGACGCCATGGGCGCACGTGAGGCTGCCCTCCAGCATGCCCTGGCGCTCCATCTCGGCCACCAGCCCGCCCGGCCAGCGCAGATTGAGCGAGGCCTGCGCGCGGGTTTCCAGCAAGTGCGTGTGCACGGCGACGCCATGGCGGTCCCGCAGCTTGCGCCACAGCGCCCAGGCCTGAGGCGAGCAGCGCTGCGGCGCGTTGGGGCCGAGCTGGACGCCGACGCGGCCCGAGCCGGCCCGAGCCGCCTGCACGATCGCGGCGAACCGCCCTGCATAGGCCGCGGCGTCCAAGGGCGGCGGCCCGCCGACCAGCGGCTTCAGCGCATCCGGCAAGGGAATGTCGAGCAGGTCGTAGTCGGAGAGATCGTGCAAAAACGGCGCGTAGGCGACGCGCAGGCCCGAGGCTTCGTGCCCTTCCAATGCGTGCTCGGCCAGGTGCATCATCGGCGAATGGTCGAGCGTGCCGGTGATGCCGGCGCGGATGCGTTCGGCGGCACCCAGCAACGTGGCGGCCCGCAGGGCCGGGCCGTCGAAGGCGCGGCCATGCAGCGTGGTGTGCAGCGCCCACAGCTCCAGCGGCAGCGAGTTCTCCGTGCCGCGCAGCAGCGTGCCATAGGCGTGCGCATGGGCATCGACCATGCCGGGCATCAGCCAATGCCCGGCGCCGTCCACCACCTCCTCAGCCTCGGCGCGCAGCGCGGCGCGGTCGCCGGGCGTGAAGGCGACGGCCCCGATCCGGCCGTCCTGCACC
>CALMAB010000179.1 GCA_937858325.1 uncultured Acetobacteraceae bacterium | reverse complement strand
GTAGTATCGTGCGCCCACCCCGGCGCCCGCCCGTAGGCCGCTGCCGAACCCGCTGCTCGAGTTGGACACCTGCCCGGCATCCACGAACACCGCGGCGCCGAAGCTCTCGCCGAACCGCTGCCGGTACTCAACGGTCGCGGCCGTGATCGACGTGCCGCCGGTGGGCCGGTTGCTCGCGAACCGCGGCCCGATGGATTGGTATTTGTAGCCCCGCACCGTGCCGCCCCCTCCGGCGTAGAACCGCTCGTCCGGCGGCAGGTCGAAGGTGCTCGCCCCCTGCACGCTGCCGATCAGGCCGCGCAGCGCGACGACGCTGCGGCCCGGGGCGCCCAGGTTGATGTAGGTCGAGCCTGACACCTGCAAAATGGTGAACGTCGCCTGCCGGCCGACCAGGACCTGCGTCGGCGTCACGCTTGCCGCCGCCTTGATGCCGTGCGTCGGCTCGAACAGCCCTTCGGGACCCGTCGAGTCGTAGCGCAGGCCGAGCGGCAGGGCGAGCAGGGTGTAGCTGCGCTCCACGCCTTCCTGGGTGATCTGCGACTGCTGCGCCTGCACGCCGACGCTGCCCGTCCAAACCTGCTCGACTTTCCGGCTGAGCGTGACGCCGCCCAGCACCGCCGTGCGGTCATAGGCATCGAGGTTTTCCTTGATCGCCTGGAGGTTCACCGTCACCGATTGGTCCCGCCGCCAAATGTCCGGCTTCACCAGCGAGGCCGTCAGGTTGTAGCCGCTGCCCCGGGTGGCGGTGCCGCCAAGCTGTGTCACCGCGGCGCCCAGGTTCAACTGCTCGGCCTGGCCGAACAGGTTGCGGTGCTGGAAGGTGGCGCCGGCGCTGGCGCCGAGGTCGGTCGAGTAGTCGGCCGTCACCGCAATCGCGTGGCGCGGCCGTTCCGTCATGTCGAAGGCCAGCGGCAACTGCCCGGCCGCGTCCACCTGATCGGCCGCCCGGGCGCGGACGGTGGCGAACACGCCGAGCTGCGCCAGGTCCTGCCGCGCCTTCTCGATCTTCGCCGGGTCGAACCGCTCGCCCTGGCTGACCAGAAGCCGGCGCCGCACGAAGGCCGGGTCCACCCGCGTCAGCCCGCCGATGCTGATCGGCCCGAGATCGACCTGCGGGCCGGTGTCCACCTTGTAGGACACGTCCAACGCCTGCGCGGAAGGGTCGAGCATCGCCACCGGCGGATCGACCTTGGCCAGCGCGTAGCCCTGGCTGCGCAGCGCGTCCAGAACGCGCCCCTGGCCCGCCAGCACCTCGGACGCCACGGCGGGCGCGCCGGGTGCGATGCCCAGCGCCGCCCGTGCCTGCTCCGGCACCGGTCCGTCCAGCGTGACCCGGCGCAGATGGAACACCGGCCCGGGGTCGATCCCGACCGTCACCGGGACCGGCGCGCTCGCAGCTTCCAGCACCGTCGGCAGCGCCGGGTCGTCGAGTCCGCGCCCGGCCACCTGCATCGTGACCCGGGCGGCGTAGTGGCCGTAGCTGTTGAGCGCCGTGGACAGGCGGCCTTCGTCGTCCCGCGCCCGTGTCACCAGCGCGAACGGGCCGACCGGGGCGCTTTCCCGCAGCGACACGAGGTTGGAGCTGTCCTTCAGCGCCTGGTCCAGCGCCGCGTTGCCCGTTGACGCGATGTCAACGGTGTAGGGCTGCGGGTCGGCCGCGCCCGCGGCGGCGCCGTGCAGCGCGGCCAGCACGGCGGCGAACAGCACGACCCGCCGGGGCCAACGAGTCGTTCCGCTCTTGAACATGCGGCAGCATAGTGCTGAAAGCCCCAGGGCGCGCCAGATTCGCCTGTACATCCTGCTACGCCGCCCGCCGCCGTCCCGGTGTTGTCACGGGCGCGTTGTTCCGACACATACGGATTGGTATCTGGGTTCCATGAAGCTTCCTACACCCCGCGCACGCCAAACGCGCCTGCCCGCAACGGCGCCGGCGGACACGGAGGCCATGCCGCGCCAGCGAACCCATCGCCTGCGGCCGGCGCGGCGGGGCACCGCCATTGCCCTGTGGACGGTTCCCGCCGCCGCGATCCAGGCGGCGATGCTCGTATTGCCTGGCCGTGGCAAGATTGTGTTCGCCCGGCTGTATTGGGCCAGCCTGTGCCGCCTGCTCGGCTTGCAGGTGCGGGTGATCGGCAGGCCGGCGCGGCCGGCCGGGCGGCCGGTGGTGTTCGCGTCCAACCATTCGTCGTGGCTGGACATCCTGACCCTGGGCGGCGTGCTGGAAGCCTGCTTCATCGCCAAGGAGGAGGTCGGCCGCTGGCCGGTCATCAGCACGGTTGCCCGCCTGGGCCGCACCGTGTTCGTCAGCCGCCGCGTCGCCAACACCGGGCGGGAAAGCAGCACCATGCGGGACCGGCTGGACGCGGGCGACAACCTGATCCTGTTTCCCGAGGGCACCAGTTCCGACGGTTCCCGGGTGCTGCCGTTCCGTTCGGTGTTCTTCTCGGTCGCCGAGGCGCAGCCAGGGCGTTCATGTCCGCTGATCCAGCCAGTGTCGGTCGTGTACGACCAACTGGGCGGGCTGCCCATGGGCCGGGCCAGCCGGCCGGTGTTCGCCTGGTACGGCGACATGGACCTCGCCAGCCATTTCTGGCGCTTGGCGCAGCAAAGCGGGCTTCGCGCCACCGTGCTGCTGCACCCGCCGGTTGATCCGGCTGCTTACGCGTCCCGCAAGGCGTTGTCGCAGGCGGTGTGGCAGACCGTGGCAGAAGGTGCGGCGTCGCTTCGGCAGAACCGGCCGGTGCAGCCCGCCTCCCACCCGCCGGCGGCGGCCGACGATGCCCCGCCGGTACGGCCGGCTTTTGCTTGACAAGGCTCCTGCCCGGTCTGCCACACTCGGCTTCGGCCGGAGTTGGCAAGACCAGAAGGAGCTTTCCGAACGCTGCTGCGCTTGACCCGGGCTGCCTGCCCGCCCATTCCTTCCCGACGCTTGGCTGGGCTTCTCCGGCCGACGAAGGGACGTTCCTGGCTGTGACCGCGACCAACGAGACCAAAAGCCCGAAGCGGCTGCACGTTATCACCTGGGGCTGCCAGATGAACGTGTATGACAGCGGCCGGATGGCGGACGTGCTGGCGCCGCTGGGCTTTGCGCCCACGCCCACGCCGGACGACGCCGACATGGTGATCCTGAACACCTGCCACATCCGCGACAAGGCGGCCGAGAAGGTGTTCAGCGAGCTGGGCCGGTTGCGCGCGGTCAAGCAGGCGCGGGAAGCGGCCGGGCACTCGACCATCCTGGCCGTCGCCGGCTGCGTGGCGCAGGCGGAAGGGGCGGAGATCATCGCCCGCGCGCCGTTCGTCGATATCGTGCTGGGTCCGCAGACCTATCACCGCCTGCCGGAGATGGTGGCCCGTGCCGCCCGCGCGGGCGGCGGCGTGATCGAGACGGATTTCCCGGCCGAAGCCAAGTTCGACCACCTGCCGCACAGCGCGGCGCCTCCCGGTGTGACCGCGTTCCTGACGGTGCAGGAGGGTTGCGACAAGTTCTGCTCTTTCTGTGTCGTCCCCTACACCCGCGGCGCCGAGGCGAGCCGGCCGGCCGCAGCCGTGATCGCGGAAGCGCGCCGTCTGGTGGCCGCGGGCGCCCGCGAGATCACCCTGCTCGGCCAGAACGTCAACGCTTGGCACGGGGAAGCGCCGGACGGCGGCGCTTGGAGCTTTGGCCGGCTGGTCCGAGCCTTGGCGGAGCTGCCGGGCCTGCTGCGGCTGCTCTACACCACGTCGCATCCGCGCGACATGGACGACGACCTGATCGACGCGCACCGGGACGTGCCGCAACTGATGCCGTTCCTGCACCTGCCGGTGCAGTCAGGCTCCGACCGGGTGCTGGCGGCGATGAACCGGCGGCATACGGTCAGCGACTACCTCCGGTTGGTCGAGCGGCTGCGGGCGGCACGGCCTGATCTCGCCTTGTCCTCGGATTTCATCGTGGGGCACCCCGGGGAAACCGACGCCGACTTCGCGGCGACGCTGGACCTCGTGCACCGGGTCGGCTTCGCGCAGGCGTTCAGCTTCCAATACTCGTCCCGCCCCGGCACGCCTGCGGCCGGCGTGCCGCTGCAGGTGGCTGAGTCCGTGAAGCATGAGCGCCTGCAAACGCTTCTGGCTTTGCTGCGGGAGCAGCAGGCGGCGTTCAACGCGCAAAGCCGCGGCCTGGTCATGCCGGTGCTGTTCACCGGACCGGGCCGGCGTCCCGGGCAGCTTTCCGGGCGATCACCTTTCCTTCAGCCGGTGCACGTCCATGGCCCGATATCGCTGGTTGGACAGGTTGCCCCGGTGACGATTGTGGACGGACGTCCCAACTCCTTGGCTGGAACCCTGAACATGGAGCAAATCTGCGCTTGAACATCCTCGCCGCGACTTCGGCTTCGTCTCCCGATGCGCCGCCGCCCGGCAAGGCGGTGACGCTGCAATTCAACGACAACGCGTTGCTGCCGCTGCTGTTCGGCGACCATGACCGCCACTTGGTCCGGTTGGAGCAGGGCCTGGGCGTCCGCATGTCTTCCCGGGGCAACCGCGTCGCGATCAGCGGGGAGCCGGCCCGCGTGCAGGCGGCAGAGACCGCGCTGACCGGATTGTATAAACGCCTCGAACGCGGCAAGGGAGTTTCCCGCGCCGACGTGGAGGCAGCGATCCGCATGTCCGAGACCGAACCCGATCCCCGGCTGCCGTTGTCAGACCTGCCGGCGATCCAAACCCGCCGCGGCACGGTCGGCCCGCGCTCGCCGGGCCAGGCGACCTACATGGAGATGCTCGGGCGCCACGAGATGGTGTTCGGCATCGGCCCGGCCGGCACCGGCAAGACCTACCTCGCCGTTGCCCAGGCGGTTGCGATGCTGCAAGCCGGGCGCGTGGACCGCATCATATTGTCTCGCCCGGCGGTGGAGGCCGGGGAGCGCCTGGGCTTCCTGCCCGGCGACCTCAAGGAAAAGGTCGATCCCTACCTGCGCCCGCTTTACGACGCGCTGCACGACATGATGCCGGGCGACCAGGTGATCCGGCGCATGGGCACGGGGGAGATCGAGGTGGCGCCGCTCGCCTTCATGCGCGGGCGCACCCTGGCGCACGCCTTCGTGATCCTGGACGAGGCGCAGAACACGACGCCCGTGCAGATGAAGATGTTCCTGACCCGCATGGGCGAGGGTACGCGCATGGTGATCACCGGCGACCTGAGCCAGATCGACCTGCCGCCGGGCCAGCGCAGCGGGTTGCGCGACGCGCTCGACACGCTGGACGGCCTGCCGGGCATCGGCATCACCCGGTTCGGGGTGCGCGACGTGGTGCGCCACCCGCTCGTCGCCGCTATCGTCGGTGCCTATGAGC
>CALMAB010000178.1 GCA_937858325.1 uncultured Acetobacteraceae bacterium | reverse complement strand
GCGCCAGCTTGTGCCCGGCCCGCCGCCCGCCGCGCATCACCGCGCGCCGCCGGGCCGGAAGCAGGAAGGACAGCGCGGAGCCGCGCAGGTCCACGACCAAATCCCACAACGTGCCCGCCGTGCGCCGCCATAACTGCAGCCAATGCAGGTCGAATCGCCGCTTGACGACCACCAGCGTTCTGTCGCGCCGCGGCATCCGGGCGAACACGCCTTCCGCCGCCGGGCCGCAGGCGACGGTGAAGCGCGCGGCGGGATGGGCACGCAGCAGGTGGTCGAGCAGGCCGGTGGACAAAACCGCGTCGCCGATGCGGGTCGCCGTGAGGAAGAGGATACGCAGGCCGCGCCGGTGTAGCACGGACGCCGGGCTGCGCGAGCCGGTCCGGCTTGAGTTCGGTACCGGCTTGAGTTCCGCGGGGCGGCCCCCCACGTCGCCATTCATGAGTACTCTCGCCCCCTTGCCCAACCGTGCCGTCATCGAAGTCAGCGGCGAGGACCGCGTGTCGTTCCTGCAAGGCCTGGTGTCGAACGACGTGGCGGAAGCCGCGCCGGGCCGTGCGGTTTGGGCGGCGCTGCTGACGCCGCAGGGCAAGTGGCTGGCCGACTTCTTCATCCTATCGGACGGCGGGCACCTGCTGCTGGACTGCGAGGCTGGTCAGGTGGCGATGCTCGTGCAGCGGCTGACCCGGTTCCGGCTGCGCGCGGAGGTGGCCGTGCAGCCCGTGCCGCTGCACGTCCATGCCGGCTGGGGCGGCGCGGCGCCGGAATCAGGCATCGCCGCGCCCGACCCGCGCACCTTGGACGCCGGCTGGCGCGTGCTGTCCGACATGCCGTTGCCGGCAAACGCGACGGCGGAGGATTGGGACCGGCGCCGGCTGGCGCTCGGCTTGCCGGACGGCTCGCGCGACATGGAGGCGGAGAAGACGACGCTGCTGGAAGCCGGGTTCGACGAGCTGCACGGGGTGTCATGGACCAAGGGCTGCTACATGGGCCAGGAGCTGACGGCGCGGACCAAGTACCGCGGCCTGCTGAAGCGGCGGCTGGTTCCGGTGCGGATCGACGGCGCCAAGCCACCGCCCGGCACGCCGGTGCTGCGGGCCGGGGTGGAGGTGGGCGCCATGCGATCCACCGTGCCCGGCCTCGGCTTGGCTTTGCTGCGGCTGGATGCCATCGAGGCCGGCGACCTCCTTTGCGGCGAGGCCGTGCTGCGCCCCGCGCCTCCGGCCTGGATGCAGTTGGCGCCCGTCAGGTTGGCGGGCACGCACCCGGCATAGCCAAGCGCCGCCCGACCCAATCGGGACGGGGCAAGGCCACGTGGGCCTCCGCCGCCGCCGCGACCGTCTCGGCGGCATCCGGCAGGAACGGCACGACGCGGCGGGTTTGCAGGTTGACGTGCAGCAACATGACTTCCTGTTGCGCCGCTACGGTGCCGTCTGCCCGGCGCATCTCGTGCGCCAGGTGGATACGCTTGCTGTCGGCGGCCAGGATCTGCGTCGAAACCTGCACTTCGTCGCCTAACAGCAACTCGGTTTTGTAGATGATGTGGCTTTCCACGGCGAAGGTGCCGTGCTGCGTGCGCTCGCGATACGGCTGACCAAGGCCGATGGCGGCCCAAAGGTGGTCAATCGCCCCGTCGAACACGACGACGTAATACGCCATGTTCATGTGGCCGTTTTCGTCGATCCATTCGGGGCGCACGGCCGCGGCGTGGCCGGTGAACGGTGCGGGGATGCCGCCCCGCCCCGCGGGTGTCCCGCGCTAGGCGTTGTCGACGAACCCGCCCGAGTCGAACCCGCCGCCACCCCCATCGAAGCCGCCGGGGTCGCTGCCCTGGTCGTAGCTGGCCTGCTCGACGCCGCCGAACCCGGACCCGTCGTCGTAGCTCACGGGCTGCCCGCCGCCGGCGAAGGGGTCGGTGCTGGCGTCCTGGGTGTAGCCCGCGGTTGGGTCCGTGCCGGCGCCGTCGAAGGCGGTCGTGGACGCGCCGCCGCCAAGCAAGCCCTCGGCGCCGCCGCCGCTGTGCCCGCTGAAAGCGTTCATCAGGGCATTGCCGACGAACATGCCGCCGGCAACGCCCGCCGCCGTGGTCAGCGCCGAGCCGAGGAAGCCCGACCCACCGCGCTGTTGGAACATGCCTGGCTGATAGCTGGGCGGGTACTGCGGCTGGGGCGGCAGCGAGGTCGGCTGGAACTGCTGCCCGCCGTAGCCGGGCTGGCCGCCGAAGCCGCCGCGCCCTTGCTGCTGGCCCTGGCCTGCGGCGCCCCCGCCGAACAGGCTGCTGAAGAAGCCTTTCTGCTGCTGCGGCGCGGCCTGCTGCGCCGCTTGCTGGGTTTGCTGCAGTTCCCATTCCAGGCGGCGGATGCGGTTCTGCGCTTCGGCGAACGCCGCTTCCTGCACCAGCGCGGTTTGCGTGATGCGGTAACGCGCTTCCGGGTATTGCTGGAACTGCTGGGCGATGAAGGCGTCGGCCTCTCGGGCAACCGGCGGCAGGGCGGGCTGCGACTGCGGCACGCTGCCGCCGGGTCCGGCCATGAAGCCGCCGCCCTGCGCACTGCCTTGGGGCGACCCGGCGACCCTGGCGATGTATCGAGCGATAAGGTCGCGTTCTTCGTTCGTCATGAGACTTTCCGCGCGTTTGTTGCAAGGATCGAGTTGGCCCGCGTCCAATTCTGGTTCAAGTGGGCAAGCGAAGGCGCCGCCACTCGATGACCGGGCAGCGGTTTTCGACCACCTGCAAGCCCGCGGCGCGGCCCGCAGCGGCCGCCGCGGCGTCGTCCACCCCAAGCTGCAGCCACACCGTGCGGGCGCCCAGCCGGATCGCGTCCGCCATGGTCGGCGCCACCTGGTCCGAGGCGCGGAACACGTCCACCATGTCGAGCGGCCCGGCCTCGTCCAGCGTCGCCACCACGGGCCGGCCGTGCAGCGTTTGGCCGGCAAGGCCGGGGTTCACGCCCACCACATCGAAGCCGCGGGCTACCAGGAAGGCCATGACGCCGTGGCTCGGGCGCTCCGGCTTGGGAGACGCGCCGACCACGGCGATGCGGCGGGTGGAAAGGAGGATGTGCTGGATCGGATCGGTCATGACGGCTTCAACGCGCGACGGCGCCGGCGGCTGCTTCCTTCCAAGCGGTGGCGTCGTTATGGTGCGCCGCAACGCAAAGGCCGGGACCTATGACCGCATCGCCGCCCTCCTTTCAGGAGATCATCCTGCGCCTCCATGCCTTCTGGGCGCGGCAGGGCTGCGTGATCCTGCAGCCGTATGACGTGGAAATGGGCGCCGGTACCTTCCACCCGGCCACCACGCTGCGCGCGCTCGGTCCCCGCCCATGGCGCGCCGCCTATGTGCAGCCCAGCCGGCGGCCGACGGACGGGCGCTATGGGCAGAACCCGAACCGGCTTGGCCACTACTACCAATACCAGGTCATCCTGAAGCCCAGCCCGGCGGATTGCCAGGCGCTGCTGCTCGACAGCTACCGCGCCATCGGCATCGACCCGCTGCTGCACGATGTCCGCTTCGTCGAGGACGACTGGGAAAGCCCGACGCTGGGCGCCTGGGGCCTGGGCTGGGAGGTATGGTGCGACGGCATGGAGATAACGCAGTTCACCTACTTCCAGCAGGTCGGCGGCCTCCCCGTCGCCGTGCCCTCCGCCGAGTTCACCTACGGGCTGGAGCGGCTCGCCATGTATGTGCAGGGGGTCGAGAACGTGTACGACCTCGATTTCAACGGCGCAGGGGTGAGCTACGGCGACGTGTTCCTGCGGTCCGAGCGGGAATACAGCGCCTACAACTTCGAGCGCGCCGACACCGCCTTGCTGTCCCGCCACTTCGCCGATGCGGAGGCGGAGTGCGCGGCGCTGCTTGCCGCCGGGCTGCCACTGCCGGCCTATGACCAGTGCATCAAGGCGAGCCACCTGTTCAACCTGCTCGACGCCCGCGGCGTGATCTCGGTGACGGAGCGCGCCGCGTATATCGGCCGGGTGCGGACCTTGGCGCGCGGCTGCTGCGAGGGATGGCTGGCCGGGGAGGCGCTGGTTGTTTCTGCCTGACTGGCGGATTATCCTCGGCACATGGGTGCACAGCTTAAGATCGACGGCGACGAAACCTACGCACTGGCAGCGGAGCTTGCGAGCTTGCGTGGGGAAAGCATCGAGGCCGTGGTGAACCGGGCCTTGCGGGAAGCTTTGGAGCGGGACAAGGCCGCAAGAGAGGTGGGTGCGGCGCAGCACCAGGACGATGCCGAGTATTTGGAACTGCGTAAGATCGTTGACGACATTCATCGCCATTTGCAGCACCCGCTGCCGTCTTCTGACCATTCCTGGCTTTACGACGACGAGACGGGCCTGCCGCGGTGATCGTTGACAGCTCCGCGCTCATGGCGATCGTGCTGAAGGAGCCGGACGGTGACGTTTACCTTCGGGCATTGTCAAGTACGCCGAACCGGAAGATCAGCGCCGCGACATGGGTCGAGGTCCACATGGTCGTGGATAACCTCAACCAGAATCCGGCCGCAAAGATGCGGTTTGAAGATCTAATGGAAAGGTTGAAGTTCGAGGTTGTCGCCGTTGATGCGGACATGGCGTGGGCAGCCCGCAGAGCGAACCAGGATTACGGCAGAGGTCGTCGCCCAGCCCGGCTCAATTTCGGCGACTGCTTCTCCTATGCACTGGCCAAGCAGACCGGCGAACCCCTGCTGTTCAAGGGCAACGATTTCAGCCAAACCGACATCGTTTCAGCACTCCCCTGATGCTGAACCTGCTGCTCGAATTGTTCAGCGAGGAAACCCCCGCGCGGATGCAGGCGCGGGCGGGGGATGACCTTGCGCGCCTGCTGAGCGAGGCATTGGCCCCGCTCGCGCCCGCGGACGTGCAAAC
>CALMAB010000177.1 GCA_937858325.1 uncultured Acetobacteraceae bacterium | reverse complement strand
TCACATCCACAGCAGCTTGGAAAGCCCTGGAGGCAACGTCAGAGCCGGTTGGTATCACAAGCCTTCACGTCAAAACGCCTGCGTCCTTATGCGCTCGAAAATGGCGACGGTGTCAGCGTCGAGATGAACGATCTCCGTGACAGTTCCGATGTCATCACCCGCCTCGAAGTAGCCGAAGCGGGTCCGCCCGAAGGTCCCGCTCTGCACGAGCGTGTAACCCCGCATCTCCAGAGCCGAAACGGCCCGATCATAGTCGTCGACCCGGTCGGCGAGGTGATGCACGCCGCCGGCGGGCACGCGGTTCAGGAACTCGGCATACGTGCTGTGGCCGGACAGGGGCTCTATCACCTCGATCTGCATGTCGCCGACGTAGCCGAAAGCCATGCTGTGGCTGATCGCGGCGGGCGAGCCCCTGAACGTCGCGTTCTCCACGGGCACCTCGCGGAACGCCATGAAACGCGGTGCGCCGAGCCGGTCGTTGAAATAGGCGAGCGCACGGTCAAGGTTCGGGACGACATACCCGATATGGAACAACGTCCCGGGCGGCGCGATGTCTGACATGGCACGAAGGACTCCAGGCTGCATCGGAAGCTCAAACCAGGCATCAGACGTGGCTCACCACGCCGTGGTCCCGCCGTCGACGGGGATGTCGGCCCCGGTGACGAACGAGCTCTCGTCGGACGCCAGGAACAGAGCCGCGGGCGCGATCTCCTCCGCTCGGCCAGCGCGGCCCATCATCAGCTTGTCCTTCATCGGCCCCCAAAGCTCGGGTCGGTCGAGAATGAAACGGGTTTGGTTCGAGATCACGAAGCCCGGGGAGATGGTGTTGGCACGGATGTTGTGCTTGCCGCCCTCCATCGCGAGTTGCCGCGTCATCGCGAGGACGCCCCCCTTGGCCGCGGTGTGCGCGATGCCCGGCAGGATCTTGTAGCTCCGCCGACCATGCGACCGGCACGCCGGCGTCGAGGGCATCAAGGTCGCGGAAGAAAAGTGCCGACGGATCCTTGCCGCCGCTTTGCGCCTCCGAACTGACCGCCGCGCAGGGCGCCTGCGCTGCGTCGGTCATGGAGCGACCCTCCCTGGACGGGTGGGCGTCTGGATCTCCTTGTCGGACACCGCCTGGCGCACCCGGTAGAGGGTGGCGTCGACCGCGGCGACGTAGCCGTGGTGCGTGCCTTCGCGCTTCTGCCGCTCCGCCTCGGATCCCGGTTTGGTGTCAGGAACGTTGAGCCCGAACGCGAACTCGAGCAGCAGTCGCCGTTCGGAGTCGCCGATCGTGTTCTCGATGAAGCCGTCCTTGCTAACCCGCTCGAAGTGGCCCTGTAGGCGCGCGCGGAGTGTGACGCGTTTCCGGCGCGATGCGCCGGCGAAGCTCACTTCGCGCGGAATCTGGTTGCCGGTGCGCTCGAGGATGTCGCAGCGCGTCATGCCCGGAACAAAGGGCAGGGCATCCTTCGCCTGCATCTCGAGGCCGCGCCAGACCTGCTGGCGACTGAGTACGGGCTCTGCGCCCGAGGGGTTGACCTCGACGACGTAGGACAGCGCGAACATGGCGTGGACCTCCCGGATCAGATGGACAGGCAGCCGCCGTCGACAGCGATTGCGGCGCCGTTGACGAAGGACGCGCGATCGGAGAGCAGCCAGGCCACGGCTTCGCCGATCTCCTCCGGCTCACCGAAGCGGCCCATGGAATGGCGCAGGCGCAGGCGGTCGAACGTCTGTGACAGCGCCGGGTCCTCGCTCAGGCGCGCGATCATCGGCGTGCGGGTGATGCCGGGCAGCACCGCGTTGATCCGGACCCCGCGCGGGCCGTAGTCGGCGCCGGCCGCGCGGGTCAGTCCGATCACGCCATGCTTGGCGGCGACGTACTCGCCCGCGTTGGCAAGGCCCACCTGCCCGAGCGAGGAGGAGGTGTTGACGATCGCTCCGCCGCCTGTGCGCAGCATGGCGCGGATCTGGTGCTTCAAGCACAGGAACACCGCGGTCAGGTCGATCTCGATCGCCCGAGTCCATTTCTCGAGCGTGAGATCGGCCAGCGGCTTGTTCCGCTGTTCCACGCCGGCGTTGTTGAAGGCGCCGTCCAGGCGGCCGTAGGTCTCGACCGCCGCCGCGACCAGCGCCTCGATCTCGCTCTCCGAGCCGAGGTCGGCGGGGATGAAGCGAGCTTCTCCCCCGGCCTCGCGCACGGCGCGGCAGGCCGTTTCGCCCGCGTCGCCCGGCACGTCGCTCAGCACGACACGGGCGCCGGCGGTGGCCAAGGCTTTGCACGCCGCCTGGCCGATGCCGCCGGCGGCCCCGGTCACGACGACCACTTTACCGTTCAGGAGATCGGTCATTGGAGATTCTCCGCCTGCATTGTGAGGGTTGGACGAATTCTCGTTGCCGG
>CALMAB010000176.1 GCA_937858325.1 uncultured Acetobacteraceae bacterium | reverse complement strand
GGCCTGCGTCTTGGTTGCCTTCGCCACCCGGGCCGCGGCGGCCGCCCAGTCGTCTCAGGTCGCGCGCGCGTCCGGCACCGGCACGCCCGCCTGCTCGAACAGCGTCGTGTTCACGAGGGGGCCGGTGACGGTCAGCTGCGTCGGCAGGCCGTAGATGCCGGCATCGCCGGGGGCCGCGCGCATCCAGGGCAGGGTGGCGCCGAAGTTCGCTTCCCAATACGCGGCGTCGCCCAGCAGCGGACGGAGATCGAGGAAGTAGCGGGAGATGGCGCCGAAATCCGTCACCCGCGCGATGTCCGGCCCGTTGCCGGCGGCAAGCTGCACCGGCAGGCCTTCCTGGCTCGACTTGTACGGCACCTGGTCCACCGCGACCCGCACGTCGGGGTTGGCCTGCATGAAGCGTTGGGCCAGCGCGGTCGTGACCTCGCACTCGTTGCCGTCGGAGTAGCAGGACACGCGGATTTCGGCCGCGGCGGCGTGCCCAACGAGCGCGGCGGCGACCAGGGTGGCCAGCACTCCGTGGCGGATCATGGTCGTTCTCCCCCGTGGCTCGGCGCAGCTTACCGTCCCCGGCGGATCAGTCCAGCAGGGCCGCGGCCTCGAACAACGGGCGGAAGGCGGAGCCGGCGCGGTGGAACACCGGGGGCTGGCCGAGGGGCGCCGGAACGGTGGCGTGCGCGCCGCCGGGGTGGGACGCGCCGGACCACAGGTGCATCCAATCCACGCCCGCCGGCAGGTAAACCCGCCAATGCGTGGCGCCCGCCCGATGCACCGGCGCCACCAGCAGGTCCGGGCCGTACAGGTAGGCATCCTGGATCGCGTGGGTTGCCCGGTCCGCCTCGAAGTGCAGGAACAACGGGCGTTGCACCGGCAGCCCGCGCGATGCTGCCTCGGCGACCAGCATGCGGAGATAGGGTGCGAGGTGCGCGTGGACGCGCGTCATGCGGGCGAAGTGCGCCAGCACCGCCGGGTCGCCGTCGATCTGCAGGTTGTCCTCCGGCCGATTGCCCTCGTGGCTGCGCATCACGGGCGTGAACGCCGCCATCTCCGCCCAGCGCATCAGCAACTCCGGCGTGCGGACCAAGCCGAACAGGCTCGTGTAGCCGCCGATGTCCGAATGGTGGAAGGCGTTGCCCAGCAGCCCTGCCGACAGCGCGGCGCAGATCGCGGTTTGCAGTCCGTCGTGGCGGGAGAAATCGACGCACTGATCCCCCGCCCACAGCAGCGGGCAATGACGCTGCACGCCGGTGAACCCGGCCCGCATGAAGAACAGCGCCTCACCCCCCTGCCCCGCCCGCATGATGGCGTCGGCGTTCACGGCCGCCCACAGCACCGGCCAGGCGTTGTGCAGCAGGGCCGCCTCCACGCCGCTGGCCAGGCGCGCGTCGGTCGGCAGGTACTCGCCGAAGTCCGCCATCCAGCCACTGAGGCCGAGGCCGAGCATCTCCCGCCCGATCACCCGCTCGGCGAACCAGGTGCAGGCGTCGGGCCGGGTCAGGTCGATCACGCCGCAAAGGAACTCGCCGAAATCGACCAAATAGGTGCCACCGGCGGCATCGCGCGCCAGGAACCCGGCCGCTTCCGCCTCGGGGAACAGGCTGCCGTCGCTGCAAAGATAAGGGTTCACGTAGCCCAGGAACCGGATGCCCCGCGCCCGCAGCCCGGCGATGCGCGACGGCAGGCCCGGATAGCGTTCCCGGCTCCACCGCCAATCCCAGAACAGCCGGCGGCCGAACCCGGTTTGCCGCACGCCGCACCAGTCCTCGCACCACAGCCCGGCGACCCGTGCTCCGGACGCGGTCACGGCGTCCAGCCGCGCGAAGCTGTTCGCGCCGTCCTTGAACCCGAGGATCGCGCCGTCCAGCACCCAATCCGGCAACGGCGATGGCCGCCCGAACCGCAGGGATAGTGCCTCGACCAGCGCAAGGAGGCTGGGCGCCGCGGTCAGCTCAAGCCGCTCCGGGATCGCCCAGGCTTCCAGCAGGTGATGGTCGGGTGCGGAAAAGTCGAACACGCTGTACGCCGTCGTTTGGAGGTGCACGGCGACCCGGCGCGCGGTGAGGAAGGTCGGCTGCGGGTAATTGGTGGTGTGATAGTCGCCGCCCGCCCGTCCCGCCGCGTCGGCCTGCTGCGTGATGGCGGTCGATTTGTCGCGCCCGACGCCGGGTTCGCTGGTCCAAAGCGGGAAGCGGCGCCCGCGCAGGTCCAGGTATGACATCTGCTCGCCGCAGCCCCAGACCGCTGCCTCCGGGTCGGCCGGCAGCTGCAGCCAGAGCCGGTTGTCGAGCGGGTCCACGGCAGCGAAGGCGACGCTGGCGCGCGGACCGTCGAGTTCGACGTGCAGCACCAGCCGGACCGGGCCGCCCGGCTGCGCCCGCAGCTCGACCTGCCCATCCCGCACTGTCGCGTGCGGCAGCGGCGTGCGGGACAGCACGGTGTCATGGATGTCGAAGTTGCCGCGGTGCATGTCGAACCGCGCCTCGCCCCGGCCGATGGTGGCGCAGGGCGCCCCCGCGCCGTGGGACAAGAGGCACTGCCCGCCGTGCCAGATCGAGAACCCGTCGCCGGACGCGCGGAACTCCATCAATCCAGCGTAGCGGGCCGCGGCTCGGCGCCGCAAGGGACGGCCCGGCGCAAGCTCTCGCGAGCATCCGCCCCCAGGCTGGCGCCCGCATCCCGGGTTCGATAGGCTCCGCCATAACAAAACGGGAGGGACGGCGATGTCGGTCCTGATGGGCGAAGCGGAGCTGGAGCGGTCCGCCGTGCGGCGGGTGACCTGGCACTTGGTGCCGTTCCTGATTGCCTGCTACTTCGTGGCGTTCCTTGACCGGGTGAACATCAGCTTCGCCGCGTTGCAGATGAACAAGGACCTTGGCTTCTCCGCCACGGTGTATGGCTGGGGCGCCGGCATTTTCTTTCTCGCCTATTTCTTGCTCGAGGTGCCGAGCAACATCGCGCTGGAGCGGGTGGGCGCGCGCAAGTGGATCGCGCGCATCATGGTCAGTTGGGGCGTCGTCTCGGCCGGCATGGCGCTGGTCACGGGACCTTGGTCGTTCATGGGGCTGCGCTTCCTGCTGGGCGCCATGGAGGCCGGGTTCTTTCCGGGGATCATCCTTTACCTGACCTACTGGTTCCCAAGCGAGCACCGGGCGCGGGTGGTCGGCATCTTCATGGTGGCCATCCCGATCAGCAACCTGCTCGGCTCGCCGATCTCCGGCGCCATCCTGGGCATGAGCGGCGTGCTGGGCCTGCGCGGCTGGCAGTGGCTTTTCATCCTGGAAGCGGTGCCATCCATTCTGCTCGGCTTCGCGGTCCTGGCGTGGCTGCCGGACCGGCCCGCCATGGCACGCTGGCTGCCGGACGCCGAGCGGGACTGGCTCATCCGCCGGCTGGACGCCGAGCGCCGGCGCACGGCAACGGCGCACAAGGTCCCGCTGTGGCAGGTGCTGAGCCAGCGCAAGGTGCTGCTGCTGGCGCTGGTGTATGCCGGAAGCGTCGCCAGCAACTACGGCCTTACCCTGTGGCAGCCGCAGATCATCAAGAGCTATGGGCTGACGGACCTGCAGACCGGGCTGCTGAACTCCGTGCCGTACGCCTTTGGCTGCGTCGCGATGATCTGGTGGGGCTGGCGCTCGGACCAGAAGCGGGAGCGGCTGTGGCACACGGCGATCCCGTTGTTCGTGTGCGCCGCCGGGCTGGTGGCCTGCGTGAGCTTCGCGGCGAGCCTGCTGCCGACCGTGCTGGCGCTGTGCGTCACCTTGATCGGCGTTTACACGGTGAAGGGGCCGTTCTGGGCCACGGCGACCGAGATGCTGCCGGCCGCGACCGCGGCGGCGGGGATCGCGGCGATCAACTCCATCGGCAACCTGGCGGGCTTTGTCGGGCCGTTCCTGATCGGCGCCATCAAGGACGCGACCGGCAGCTTCGCCCTAGGGCTGCTGCCGCTGATCGCGTTCGCCGTGGTGGCCGGGCTGGTCGTGCTGGCAATGGGCAAGCAAAGCCCCGCCGTCGTGCCGGCGGAGTAGCGCGGTGCCGGACACGCACCCCGCAGGCATCAGGACCCGGGTGTCGGACGCGGAATGGCAGGCGCGTCTGGACTGCGCCGCGGTGTACCGCCTGCTGGCGATCTACGGCATGAGCGACCTGGTGTACAACCACGTCACCCTCCGTGTTCCCGGCGCGGGCGAGCGCCTGCTGATCAACCCGTTCGGGTGGCTGTACGAGGAGATCACGGCGTCCAGCCTGATCACCATCGACCTTGGTGGCGCCGTGCTGCTGAACCCACACCCCGATGTCGGCATCAACCCGGCGGGCTACGTGATCCACAGCGCCATCCACGCCGTCCGTCCCGACGCGGCCTGCGTGATCCACACGCACAGCCCGGCCGGCATGGCCGTGTCGGCGATGCGCTGCGGCCTGCTGCCGCTGACGCAGACCGCGATGCGCTGCATGCCCATCGCCTACCACGACTACGAAGGCCCGGCGGTGGACACGGGCGAGCGCAGCCGGCTGCAGCGCGACTTGGCGGACCGCCGCTTCATGGTGCTGCGCAACCACGGCCTGCTGACCACAGGTCCCAGCGCCGCCGAGGCGTTCAACGGCATGTACTGGCTGGAAATGGCCTGCCGCGCCCAGGTGGACGCCATGGTGGCCCGGGCCGAACTGATGATGCCGGACGCGCGCACGGTGGACCACGCGGTGCACCAATACCAGCCCGGCACCCGACGACCATTCGGCGTGCTGGAATGGCCGGCCATGCTGCGCCTGCTGGACCGCCGGGACCCGGGCTGGCGCGACTAGCGCGGCGCGGCCGGCTGGCGCGGCGCCTCTTGCCGGAAAACCCAAGTTCATCAGAGTGCGTTGCGTAATTGAGCGCGGCGCCCACCCGGAGCCGGGCACAGGGGGGAAGCAATGCTGCAATCCGTGGACTCGACGGAGGTCGGACACAGCGCCATCGCGAAGTTCGTCAAACATATCATGCCGCTGCTGGGATTGATGTACCTGATCGCCTACATCGATCGGCAGAACATCGGCTTTGCCAAGCTGCAGATGGCCGGCGACCTCGGCCTGTCCGAGTCCGCCTACGGCCTCGGCGCGTCGCTGTTCTTCATCGGCTATTTCCTGTTCGAGGTGCCGAGCAACCTGTTCCTGGCGCGCGTCGGCGCCCGGCGCTGGTTCGCGCGCATCATGGTGTCCTGGGGCATCGTGACGACGCTGCTCGGCTACACCAACGGGACAGCGATGTTCTACGTGCTGCGCTTCCTGCTGGGCGCGTGCGAGGCCGGGTTCTTCCCCGGCGTGCTTTACCTGCTCACCGTTTGGGTGCCGTTCGGCCACCGCGCGCGCATGGTGGGCTGGTTCATGATCGCGAGCGCGGTGGCCAACGCGGTGGGCGCCCCGGTCTGCGGGCTGCTGCTCGACTTGGACGGGGCGCTCGGGCTGCGCGGCTGGCAATGGGTGTTCCTGGCCACTGGCCTGCCCGCCGTGGTGATGGGCATCGTCACCTTGCTCGTGCTGCCGGACGGCCCGGCCCAGGCCCGTTTCTACACGCAGGCCGAGAAGGACTGGGTGCGGGAATCCATCGCGGCCGAGGACGCGCGCGATGCCAAGGTGGAGCATGGCAACCCCATCGCGACCCTTGGCGACCGCCGGGTGCTATTGCTGGCCCTCACCTATGTCGGCTTCCCGCTCGCGGCCTACGGGCTGAGCTATTGGCTGCCGACCGTGGTGAAGGGGTTCGGCGTGTCCAACACCGCGAACGGGTTCATCAACATCCTTCCCTGGATCGTCACCGCGCTGGCGCTGTGGTGGGTGCCGCGGCATTCGGAGCAGGTCGGGGAAAAGACGATGCACATCCTCGTGCCGGTCATGGTGGGGACGGCCTGCCTGGTGCTGAGCGTGCTGGTGCCCGGCAACGCCGTGCGGTTCGCGCTGCTGTGCGTCGCGGCGGCGGCCATCTTCTCGCCTCAGCCGGTGTTCTGGACGCTGCCCTCCTCCTTTTTGCGCGGCGCCTCGGCGGCGGCGGGGCTGGCGGCGATCAACTCGGTGGGCAACCTGGGCGGCTTCCTGGCGCAGAACGCGGTGCCGTGGATACGGGACGCGACGGGAAGCGTGCTGGCGCCGATGCTGTTCCTGGCGGCGTGCCTGGCGTTTGCCGGGCTGATGGTGCTGGCGGTGCAAGGCATGCTCGGCCGCCGCGCGCGCGCCGCGACGGCGGCAGCGGGGGGTGTGTAGCGGACGGAACGAACAGCACCCGCGACGGCGCCCGGCGGCCCGTATCGACATTGTGCAAGGAAGTCTTTTTTGGGAACATCGCCTGCCCGCAACGGGCGTTGAAAGGCCCAGCAAGGAGGGAAAACGCATGTCGAGACGATGGACGACGGCTTGCTTGCTGCTTCTGCCGTTGGTGCAGCCCGGAACAGGGCGCGCCGCGGTGACGGAGGACATGTTCCAGCTCCGCGACACGTCCGACTTGGTAAGCCTGTGCAGCGCCGGCCAAGCCGATCCCTTGTATGCCGCGGCGATCCATTTCTGCCAGGGCTTCGGCTCCGGCGCATACGGCGTTGCCAGCGAATACGAGGCGGCGCGCAGCCGGACGCGCATGTTCTGCCCGCCCAGCGCGGACCGTCGCCCAAGCCGGAACACCGCGATTGCCGAGTTCGTGCAATGGGCGAACACCCGGCCGGATGTCATGCACGTGCCGGCGACGGATGGGCTGCTGCGCTTCCTGTCCGACCGGTTCCCGTGTCCCGATGCCGTCGCGGCCAAGGGAGGCCGTCGATGAAGCGCGCCGGCATGGCACTTCTGGCCGCAGGCGGCCTGGCGTTGAGCGGCTGCGCGGACATGAGCAGCACCCAGCAGCGCGCGCTGACCGGCACCGGGATCGGCGCCGCGGGCGGCGCGGTGCTGGGCGGCGATCAGGTGGCGGCCGAACCGCGCCACCG
>CALMAB010000175.1 GCA_937858325.1 uncultured Acetobacteraceae bacterium | reverse complement strand
AGCTGGCCGTGGGCGGCACGGCGGTCGGCACCGGGCTGAACGCGCCGCCGGGCTTCAGCGCCAAGGTGGCGGCGGAGATCGCGGCGCTGACCGGCAAGCCCTTCGTCACCGCGCCCAACAAGTTCATGGCGCAAGGATCGCTGGATGCCATGGTGCGCGCCAGCCCGCGCAGCGCCGCGCTGGCGGTGGCCGTGATGAAGATCGCCAACGACATGCGCTGGCTGGCCTCCGGCCCGCGCTGCGGCCTGGGGGAGCTGCTGCTGCCGGACAACGAGCCGGGGTCGTCCATCATGCCGGGCAAGGTGAACCCGACGCAGTGCGAGGCCATCGTGATGATCGCGATCCAGGTGATCGGCGACGACACGGCGGTCGCCTTTGCCGGCAGCCAGGGCAACTTCGAGCTGAACGCGATGCGGCCGATCATCGTCAACAACCTCCTGCACTCCGCCCGCATCCTGGGCGACGGCTGCGAGAAGTTCCGCCTGTTCTCCGTGGAGGGCACCAGGCTGAACGAGAAGCGGATCGCCCACTACGTCGCCGAAAGCGTCATGCTGGTCACGGCGCTCAGCCCGGTGATCGGCTACGAGAAGTCGGCGCACATCGCGCAAAAGGCGATGAAGGACGGCAGCACGCTGCGCGAAGCCGCGCTGGCGTCGGGCGACGTGGACGAGGCCACCTATGACCGCGTGGTGAAACCGGACACCATGGTCGGCCACGGGCTGGCCGGCGCCTGACCGGCACCCGTCAACAACAGGACACCCCGCATGAGCAAGCAGAACGTCGCCGACCTGGTCATCGAGGCGCTTTACGCCGCTGGCGTCCGCCGCATTTACGGCGTCGCCGGCGACAGCCTGAACGCGATCACCGAGGCCCTGCGCAGGCACGGCGGCATCGACTGGATGCACACCAGGCATGAGGAGGTGGCCGCCTTCGCCGCGGGCGGGGAAGCGCACCTGACCGGGAGCCTCGCCGTGTGCGCCGGCAGTTGCGGGCCGGGCAACCTGCACCTCATCAACGGGCTGTTCGATTGCCACCGCTCCCGCGTGCCGGTGCTGGCCATCGCGGCGCAAATCCCGAGCGCCGAGATCGGGCGCAACTACTTTCAGGAAACCCACCCGCAGACCCTGTTCGGGGAGTGCAGCCATTTCTGCGAGATGGTGTCCACCCCGGAGCAGATGCCCGGCGTGCTGGAAACCGCCATCCGCACCGCGGTCGGCCAGCGCGGCGTGTCCGTCCTCGTGCTGCCCGGCGACGTGGCGATGCAGCCGGCGCCGGCCGGCGCCGCCCTGTCGCCCTCCTTGCTGCCTGCCCCCGCGGTGGTGCGCCCGGCGGATGCCGAGCTGGACCAACTGGCCGCGCTGCTGAACAAGTCGACCAAGGTGACGCTGCTGTGCGGACGCGGCTGCACCGGCGCGCACGCGCCCCTGATGCGCCTGGCCGAGGCGCTGAAATCCCCCATCGTCCACGCGCTCGCCGGCAAGGAGGGCGTGGAGCATGACAACCCCTACGACGTGGGCATGACCGGGCTGATCGGCTTCAGCAGCGGCTACGCGGCCATGATGGGCTGCGACATGCTGCTGATGCTGGGCACGGATTTCCCTTACCGGCAGTTCTACCCGACGGACGCCACAATCGCCCAGGTGGACCTGCGGGCGGAGAACCTGGGCCGCCGCTGCCGTTTGGACCTCGGCGTGATCGGCGACGTGGGCGCGACCATCGAGGCGCTGCTGCCGCGGCTCGGGGCCAAGTCCGACCGCAAGCACCTGGACGCCAGCCTCGCCCATTACGCCAAGGCGCGGGAGGGCTTGGACGACCTTGCGGTGGGCCATCCCGGGCGCAAGCCGATCCACCCGCAGTTCCTGGCCAAGACCATCAGCGAGCTGGCGGCGGAGGACGCCGTGTTCACCGCCGACGTGGGCACGCCGACGATCTGGGCCGCGCGCTACTTGAAGGTGGGCGGCGGGCGGCGGCTGGTCGGCTCCTGGAACCACGGTTCCATGGCCAACGCGATGCCGCAGGCCATCGGCGCGCAGGCGGCGTTTCTGCAGCGCCAGGTGATCTCCCTGTCCGGCGACGGCGGCTTCGCCATGCTGATGGGCGACCTGCTGACGCTCAACCAGCACAAGCTGCCGGTCAAGGTCGTGGTGTTCAACAACGGCAGCCTGGGCTTTGTCGAGATGGAGATGAAGGCCGCCGGGCTGCTGGAAACCGGGGTGGCGCTGGTCAACCCCGACTTCGCGGCGATGGCCCGCGGCGCCGGGCTGTTCGCCCAGCGCGTGGAGGACCCGGCCGACCTCCGGGACGCGGTGCGCGCGGTGTTGGCGCATGACGGCCCCGCCTTGCTCGACGTGGTGACGGCCCGCCAGGAGCTGGCGATGCCGCCCAAGATCGGCGCGAAGCAGGCGGCCGGGTTCAGCCTGTGGGTGGCGAAGGCCGTGCTGGACGGGCGCGGCACGGAAGTCGTTGACCTCGCCCGCACCAACCTGCTCCGCTGAGCGGGCCGGACATTTAGAGACGGGAGCACCCCATGCGGATCGGCTTGTTCGTCCCCTGCTACGTCGATGCGTTCGAGCCGGACGTGGGCGTTGCCACGCTTGAGTTGCTGGAGCGGCTGGGCCTGGACGTGGACTACCCCCGCGACCAGACCTGCTGCGGCCAGCCGATGACCAACACCGGCTGCCACGAGGAGTCGGCCGCGACGGAGGCGCTGTTCGTCAGGAACTTCGCCCCTTACGACTACGTGGTGACCCCGTCCGGGTCCTGCGCCCATCAGGTGCGCTACAACCTGGACGCCATCGAGCAAACGGAGGAGGTGCGTGCGGTCCGCGCCAAGACCTTTGAGTTGGTCGAGTTCCTGCACGACGTCCTGCACGTCGAGGCGTTCCCCTGGGCGGAGTTCCCGCACAAGGTCGCGCTGCACCACAACTGCAACACGCTGCGCGGCTTGGGCATCGCCAGCATGTCGGAGCTGCGCGGCCAGCAGTTCTCCAAGCCGCGGGACCTGCTGGCCCGCGTGCGCGGCGTCGAGTTCGTGGAGCTGGCCCGGCCCGACGAGTGCTGCGGCTTCGGCGGCACGTTCTCCGTGTTCGAAGCGGGCGTGTCGGCCAAGATGGGGCACGACAAGGTGCAGGACCAATTGCAAAGCGGCGCCGAGTACGTCGCCTCCTCCGACAGTTCCTGCCTGATGCACCAGCAGGGCTGCGCCGACCGCGCCGGCCTCCCGGTCAAGCACATCCACATCGCCAAGATCCTGAACGGAGCGCGGGCATGAGCGAAGCGCCGATGCTGCACCCCGAGCTGCGCGATCCCGGGCCGCCGGAGGGCGAAACCCGCCACGGCCGCCGTTTGGACCACGCCGAGGGCACGTCCCAGCCCATGTCCTCCGGCCGGCCCGAGCCGCAGCCGCGCGGCGCCATCATCCGCGGCAACCGCCCGGTGGACCAGAGCGAGGCCGCGGACCGCTTCATCGCCGCGACCCAGCACGAGAAGATGCACGACGAGCGGCTGTGGGACCTGCGCAGCAAGCGCGACCGCGAGATGCACGGCATCGCGGAATGGGAGGAGCTGCGCGACCTGGCTTCGGCCATCAAGGAGCACGCGCTCACCCATCTCGACGAGTACCTGGAGCAGTTCGAAGCGAACGCGCAGGCCCGCGGCATCCACGTGCACTGGGCGGCGGACGGGGAGGAGCACAACCGGATCGTGCTGGGCATCCTGCGCGACCACGGCGCCAAGCGGCTCATCAAGAGCAAGTCCATGCTGACGGAGGAGTGCGGCTTCCGCGAGTTCATGAAGGCGCACGAGGTCGAGATCATCGAGACCGACCTGGGCGAGCGCATCCAGCAGCTCGACAACGAGGCGCCGAGCCACGTCGTGGTCCCCGCCGTGCACAAGCTGCGCACCGACGTGGCCCGGGTGTTCGCCGACAAGCTCGGGTCGGACCCGAACAGCCGGGACGTGCACTACTTGGCCGAAACGCAGCGCGACGCGACCCGGCCGCTGATCCTGTCCGCCGACGCCGGCATGACCGGGTGCAACTTCGCGGTGGCCGAGACCGGAACGGTCGTCGTCTGCACCAACGAGGGCAACGCCGACCTGTCCGCCAACACGCCTCCCTTGCACATCGCCTCCATCGGGATCGAGAAGGTGATCCCCCGCCTGGACCACCTGGCGGTGCTGGTGCGGCTGTTGTCGCGCAGCGCGCTCGGCTCGCCCATCACCCAGTACACCTCGCACTTCCGCGGCCCGCGCCGGGGTGGGGAGATGCATGTGGTGCTGGTGGACAACGGGCGCTCCGAGCGGCTGGGGATGGAGAAGTTCTGGACCTCGCTCAAGTGCATCCGCTGCGGCGCCTGCATGAACACCTGCCCGGTGTTCCGCCGCTCCGGCGGCCTGAGCTACGGCGCGACCTATGCCGGGCCGATCGGGGTCATCATCAACCCGACCTTCAACGCGCGCAAATACAGCAAGCTGCCGTTCTCCTCCACGCTGAACGGGTCGTGTACCAACGTGTGCCCGGTGAAGATCAACATCCACGAGCAGATCGCCGACTGGCGCCAGGTGATGGCGGAAACGCACGAGCTGCCGGTGCTGAAGAAGGCGATGATGAAGGCGGCTGGCGCGCTGCTGTCCAGCCCCCGCCTGTATCGCGCCGCCTTGCCGCTGGCGGACAGCGCGCTGCGCCACCTGCCGCGCTTCGTCATCTACAACCGGCTGAACACCTGGGGCCGCGGGCGCGAGATGCCGCCCGCGCCGGGGCAGACGTTCCACCAATGGTATGCGCAGAACCGGCCTGCGAAGGAAGCGCCTGCGAAGGAGGGGCCTGCGAAGGAGGGGGCGCCGGAGCCATGAGCAGCCGCGACGCCATCCTGGCCGCCGTCCGCGCGCACCGGCCGACGCTGGACCGGCCGGAGCCGCCCGTGCCCATGTTCGACGCGGACCCGCCGCCGGACCTGCTGGCGGCCTTTGGCCGCACCCTGGAGAAAATGGGCGGCAAGCTGCTGCAGCCCGGCGCTTCTGACCCGCTCGCCCCGGTGCGGGACATGCTGCGGGATGCCAAGGTCGTTTGCTCCAACGTTGCGGAGGTCAGCGGCAACCACGCCCTCCTGCCGGACATGGTGCCGGCCAGCCTCGCCGACGTGGATTACGGCGTGGTGCGGGCCGCCTTTGCGGTGGCCGAAACCGGCTCGGTCTGCCTGACGGAAGCGGAGCTGGGCGTGAACACGCTGGGCTACCTGCCGCAGCACCTCGTCGTGCTGCTCGACCCGGCGGACATCGTGCCCAACATCCACCACGCTTACCGCCGCCCGGAGTTCCGCACCGCGCACTACGCCGTGTTCCAAACGGGACCGTCGGCCACGGCGGACATCGAGGGCGTGCTGATCCACGGCGCCCAGGGCGTGCGCTCCTTGTCCGTGCTGCCCTTGGCGCGGAGCTGACCGGCACCCCACGGCGGCACCGGGCGAGGGACCCTGCGAACGTCCGAGGAGACGATCGTGACAAGGAGCCGGAATCCGATGCCGAACAGGAAAGGTCCAGACCGACGTTGGCGGACGGAACACGACGCTCCGACAAAGACGGCCCGCAACCAGGATGGAGTACCCATGAACCCGCTTTCAAGGCGCGATATCCTCGCGACCACCACTGCCGCCGCGGCT
>CALMAB010000174.1 GCA_937858325.1 uncultured Acetobacteraceae bacterium | reverse complement strand
GGACGTGAAGCCGGTGATCACGGGCCGCGACTTCGTGATCGCGACGGTGGCCGCCCCCAGCAAGCTGCCGGAAGCGCCGGCCGACCCGAACGCGCCGGCGGCTGCGGCGCCGGCCAAGGGGGCGAAGGGCGCAGCGCCCGCCAAGGCTCCGGCCAAGCCGGCCGCCAAGAAGTAAGGACAACCCGCCGGCCGTGCTGCTCTGGGTTGGCCTGGGCAACCCGGAGCCTGCGATGGCCCGGCAACGCCACAACATCGGCTTCATGGCCATCGACGCCATCGCGCGCCGCCAAGGCTTCGGACCGTGGCGACAGCGGTTCAAGGGCTGGACCGCCGAGGGCAGCGTGGGGACGGAGCGCGTGATCGCCCTCAAGCCCGGCACCTACATGAACGCCAGCGGCGAAAGCGTGCAGGCCGCCGCCGCCTTCTACAAGCTGCCCCCGGATGCAGTCACGGCGTTCCACGACGAGCTTGACCTGGCGCCCGGCAAGACCCGGGTGAAGCGCGGGGGCGGTGCCGCCGGGCACAACGGTTTGCGCAGCATGGACCGCATCCTGGGCACGCCGGAATACTGGCGCGTCCGGCTCGGCATCGGGCACCCCGGCGACAAGGCGCGGGTACACGGCCACGTGCTCGGCGACTTTCACAAAACTGACCAAGCCTGGCTCGCCGCCTTGCTGGACGCGGTGGCGGACGCGGCGCCCCTGCTGGCCATGGGCAAGCCGGAAGACTTCATGACGCGCGTGGCCCTGCTGACGCAGGCAGAAGGGACAAGGTAGATGGGCTTCAACTGCGGCATCGTTGGGCTGCCCAACGTCGGCAAAAGCACGCTGTTCAACGCGCTGACCGCGACGGCGGCGGCGCAGGCGGCGAACTACCCGTTCTGCACCATCGAGCCGAACGTCGGCCGGGTCGCGGTGCCCGATCCCCGGCTGGCCGCGCTCGCCGCCATCGGCAAATCCAAGGCGGTGATCCCGACCAGCCTGGAGTTCGTGGACATCGCCGGGCTGGTGCGCGGCGCGTCGCGCGGGGAAGGCCTGGGCAACCAGTTCCTGGCCAACATCCGCGAGGTGGACGCGATCATCCACGTGCTGCGCTGCTTCGAGGACGGCGACGTGACCCACGTGGAGGGCAGCGTCGATCCGATCCGCGACGCGGAAACGGTGGAGACCGAGCTGATGCTGGCCGACCTGGACAGCCTGGAGCGCCGCCTGCCCGCCGCGCAGAAGCGGGCGCGCGGCGGCGACCGGGAGCAACAGGCCCTCCTGGCGCTGATGGAGCCGATCATCACCGCGCTGCAGGCCGGGCGGCCCGCCCGCACCGCCATTCCGCCGGACCAGGTTGAAGCCGCGAAGCGCCTGCAGTTGATGACCAGCAAGCCCGTGCTGTATGTCTGCAACGTCGAGGAAAGCGCCGCCGCGACCGGCAACGCGCACGCGGCCCGGGTGGCGGAACGCGCCGCGGCGGAGGGCGCCGGCGTCGTCACCGTGTCCGCCGCCATCGAAGCGGAGGTGAGCCTGCTCGCCGAGGAGGACCGGCGGGAGTTCCTGGACGGGCTTGGCTTGCAGGACAGCGGGTTGGACCGGGTGATCCGCGCCGGCTATGCGCTGCTGGGGCTGATCACCTACTTCACGGTGGGGCCGAAGGAAACGCGGGCCTGGACGGTCGTGCGCGGCACCAAGGCACCGCAAGCGGCGGCGGTGATCCACAACGACTTCGAACGCGGTTTCATCGCCTGCGAAACCATCGCTTACGAGGATTACGTCGCGCTGAAAGGCGAGGCCGGGGCGAAGGAAGCGGGCAAGATGCGCGTCGAGGGGCGCGACTACGTGGTGCGCGACGGCGACGTGCTGCTGTTCCGGTTCAACGTTTAGCCTGCCGCCGCGGTTCCAGCAGCCCCTCGTCATTGCGAGCCGCTTTTGCGGCGTGGCAATCCAGGGGCCGCCAGCACGGCACCCGGCCCCTGGATTGCCGCGTCGCTGCGCTCCTCGCAATGACGCAGAAACAATGGTGCCCGCCCGTATTACGGGCCGAATGCCTGCGGGTAGAACGCCTCTGCCTGCTTGAGATCGGGCACGTTGATGTTGACCAGCACCGTCACGGCTGCGCCGATCCGCCGTTGGCCAGATCGGGCAAGCCGTCGGAAATCGCGAGCAGCGTCACTTCTGGAGGGTGGCTGTCCGCAGTGCCCAGCATCAGGGCGGCCGTGCGCCTGGCCAACTCCGAAAGGCGGGCCAAAGCCGCATCCGCGCCGATGGCGGACTGCTCCGCCGCCCGGAGGATGCGAAGCGCGACAAGCCCGACGACGGCGAAGGTTTCCTGCAGCAAGTCTTCCAGCGGCATGGCCTGGCTCGCAACAGGGTCGAGCGGGACCCGGGCAATCACGGCGTCGCCGAGCTGTCCGCGGGTGTTCCAGCCGCCGATGGGCGCGAAGCCCGGGTCGGCGCCTGCGAAGATGCGGGCGAGCCGTGCAACCTCGGCGGCGCAAGCTTCGTGCGGCACGGCGCCGCCGGCCCGGGCGATCAGCAAGGCGATGTAGCCGTCCACCAGGCTGCGCACGACGGCGAGGCTGCCGAGGTAGTTGGGATGGTCGGCCCGCAGGAGGGCCGGCCCGGCGGGACCTGCCTCCGTGCGGGCGCGCCACTCCCGCCGCAGCGCCTCGCCGTAGTCGAACAGGGCCGCGTGGCGCCGGCCGGTTCGCCGCCGGGCCAGGGTCATGAGGTCGCCGTGCACACGGTGCACCCGTCCGGCCTGCATCAGCCGCAGCCAGAACACTGCCCGGCGCGCCGTCCAGGCCGGGGCCAGGCGCGGCGGCAACGGCCAGCCCCGGGGAGTGACTCGGGGGGTCACACGCTGCTTGCGCATCAATTGTGCTTCACCTTGTGCAACCCATTCGCGTCGTGAAGCCTATAAGATACCACGGCGGCGTCGGCCGCGGCAGCAGAACAAACGTGGAGAGGGCAGATCATGGGCATTCTTGATGGCATCCTGGGCAGTGTGCTCGGCGGCAACAGCAACGCGGGGCCGCTGCAATCGATCCTTGGCTCCGTGCTGGGC
>CALMAB010000173.1 GCA_937858325.1 uncultured Acetobacteraceae bacterium | reverse complement strand
TCCGGGTCCGCCACTTGGCAACGGTGGTGCGGCTCAAGCCGTAGCGCTGGGCCAGCTCGAACTCGCGGCGTTGTTCGGGCTGAGCCGTGAAGACTGCCTGCCATAGCGCTTCCTCTCCCTCTCGGGTCAAAGTAGCGTCACGACTCCCCGGGACCAAACACCTAGGCTCGCCTTGTTGACGCCGGCCCGGACGAGGGAGTGCGCGACGCGGACGAGCGGCCGCAAATCGTCCATTGAGGCGCCTGCGGGAAGGACGACCAGGTCGGCTGTCTTGGCGAGGGCAACGGTCTCGCGCGTCGCCCGTGCGGGGCCGTCCAGAATGAGCGGGTCCACAAGGGCAGCCTGCGCAAGCGCGGCCGAGAGGTCGGGGTAGAGCTGCGTGGGCGGGGTCGGCGAGAGGCCCGAGCAAAGACGGTCCCGGTGCTAGTCGACCTGGGAACCCTGGTCGATGTCGAGGTCGGCGAGGTGCACGGACAGGCCTGAGCGGGCCAGCTCGACGGCGAGGGCGCGGGAGAGCGTGCTTTTGGCCACGCCGCCCTTCTGGCCCACGCAAGCGATGACCGGCATCAGCTTTCCTTTGGCTAGGTAGTCGCTTGGTGGACGCTTTCTACTCGATGTGCCCGCGACGTCCAGCCTTTCCTCGGCGCAGCCGCAAGGCTTCGGGCATGAGTAGCGCCCTGCGGTCGCCTATGGGTCTCGGGACCGCAGCTTCTGGACGACACATGGGTGGGAACGTTACGCCGAACAACGCTGCTCGATAGGGCGTTCAAGTTCGCCAACGTCGCCCCGATCGAGAGTTCCGGTTTCGTCAGATTGTCTGACCGGGCATCCACATGCGCCAGAAAGCACTTCTCGCCAGACTACTTGACATTCCATTCCGCATAAATACGGGCATGGTGAAGGGGGTCGCCCAGCACTTCATCGACAAGGGCAAGCCGGTGGCCGCTTGGGAGCTGGTGAACGAGCCGGATGGGCGCCTGAACGTCACGAACTTCGCCAACACGTTCAACGTGGTGGCGCAGGCCCTCAAGTCGGTCGATCCCTCCTACAAGCTCGGCGGCCGTTCGGAGTCCTGGTATCACCAGGACGACATGCAGACGTTCTTCCGGATCGCCGGCCAGAACATCGGCTTCGTGTCCTGGCACCAATACGTGGAAGGGTCGAGCGGGTCCAAGTCCGACCAGCAGGTCGTGAACGACGCGATGGGCATGCAGGGCCAGGCGCAGGCGGTGCGCGCGCAGATGCGGGCGGCCGGCATCCCTGACAGCGTGCCGCTGTTCCTGGGTGAGTACAACGTGGACGGCGGCGACTACAACGATCCGGTCAACGCCAACATGGTCGGTGCCATCGCCGCGGCGGCGACCACCTACGGCATGATCCACAGCAACGCCAACTTCACCATGGGGGCGCTGTGGAACGTGCAGAACGACAGCGCCTACTCGGTGTTCGGGCACCAGGGCAGCTACCAGGTTGATCCCGTGGGCGTCGTACTGGCCGACCTCACGGCCACCATGCCGGGCAACATGGTGCAGACGACCATGCCCAGCAACACGCCGGGCCTGGTCGGCTACACGACGACGGACAATGGGGCGTTCTCAAGCGCCTTGATCAACACCAACCTGTCCCAGGGCTACACGGTGGACCTCAGCAAGAGCAGCTTGCCGACCACCGGCCTTTACCGGGTGGAGGTGAGCGCCGCCAACCCGAAGGGCAGCAGGACGGCGCTGACCGACGACCTGTCGCACGTGTCAGTCGCGGCCGGCAGCGTGGTGATCGTCACCAGCGAGGCCCCGCACGGCGGCACGGAGGTGAACGGCACGACGTCCACAGCCCCGGCCTCTGCCGGAACATCGGACCCCAACACGACGCCACCGGTGACTAGCGGCAGCACCCCAGGTGCCCAGCCCGCGACCGGCACCGGCACCGGCACGGCTGGCACGACGGCCGCCGACCCGGGCAAGGCTGCTCCGACCACCACCGCCTCGCCGACGTCCGGCGCTGACGTGGCGTCGGCCGCGACCAGCGCCGGCAATCCGATCCCTGCCAGCACTGACCCGAGCGGGTCGGGCACGGGCGGCACGACAACAAGCAGCGCGGCGGCTGTCCAGCCCGCGGCCAGCACTGGCACGGCCCCGGCCGATCCGGGCAGCACGAGCCCGTCCAGCGGCGCCACCATTCCTGCCCCGTCCTCGCCCAGCAGCAGCGCGGCGGCTGACGGCACCTCTGGCAGTTCGGCCACGGCAACCGCCACAGGCCAGTTCTCCGTTGCGAACGGCCAGATTGTCGGCCCGGACGGCACGCCGTTCATCGCGCACGCGGGATCAACACCTTCCTCGGCCAGGCGGATGCGGCCACGATCATGAAGACGTTCCCCGGCATCAACGCCATCCGGCTTGCCACCATAGGGGTGCTCTCCTCAGAAAACAATGTGAAGGAACCAGGGTAGGCAGGGATCCAGGCCTTCAGCCCGGGCCGCGGCATCGGCGGCGGCGGCCACGGTGCGCCGCCCGTCATGCGCGCGGGTGACAAGGGGGTGCCCCATTGAGAGCTGCCGCACCGGCCACGCGGCGCGGCCATGCCGGCGCAGGCGGTCGGTCGGCCACGTCGGCAGGAACAGCGAGACGACCCTGCGCATCCGGAC
>CALMAB010000172.1 GCA_937858325.1 uncultured Acetobacteraceae bacterium | reverse complement strand
GCCCGGCTGCGCCGCCGCCCACCGGTGGGCTTGGGCCGGCGCCGCAGCCGGGCTAAGCGGGCTTAACTGGAATGGCCGGCATCCCCCGATGCCGGCCATTTTCATGAGCCCCATGCCGAAATCCGCAGACACTTTTCCAGACTCTCCGGGCCACGGCTGGGCTGGGCTGCCGCCCAGTCCGGTCGTCATGGGCATCCTCAACGTCACGCCGGACAGCTTCAGTGATGGCGGCGATGTTCTGGATGCGGCCCGGGCCATCGAGGCCGGGCAGCGCATGATCGCAGAAGGCGCCGGCGTCCTTGACATCGGCGGCGAGTCAACGCGCCCCGGCGCCGTGCCCGTTCCGCCCGAGGAGGAGCGGCGTCGCGTACTGCCCGTGATTGCGGCGCTGGCTGGCCGCGGCGTGCCGCTCTCGGTTGATACCCGGAATGCAAGCACCATGGCGGCGGCGCTCGATGCGGGGGCGGCCATCGTCAACGACGTTACGGCCTTGACCCATGACCCGGCGGCGGCGTCGCTCGTGGGCCGCCGTGGCTGCCCGGTGGTGCTGATGCACATGCGGGGCACGCCCGCCACGATGATGGCGCACGCGGCCTATGGCGATGTCGCGGCCGAGGTGATGGCCGAGCTCGCAGCCCGGATCGGCGCGGCCGAGGCCGCCGGCGTCGCCCGGTCCAGCATCGCGGTCGATCCCGGCATCGGCTTCGCCAAAACCGCCGAGCATAACATTGTGCTATTGCAACGTTTGCCGATCTTGCTAGGCTTGGGATGCCGGATCGTGGTTGGGGTGTCGCGCAAGCGGCTCATCGGCCAGTTGAGTGGCGTGGAGGACGTGAAACAGCGCATGGCGGGTTCAATCGCTGCGGGTCTGTACGCTTTATCGCAGGGCGCAACCATTCTCCGGGTTCATGACGTCGCGGCGACGGTTCAGGCCGTTCGGACCTGGCAGCGGCTGGCCGGCTGATTTATTGATTCTCTCAAAAATCTGGGGAACGTCATGACAACCAGCAGGCGCCTGTTCGGCACGGACGGCATTCGCGGCAAGGCCAACGTGGACCCGATGACGGCGGAAACGGCGTTGCAGCTGGGCCAGGCTGCCGGGCTGATCTTCGTCCGCGGCAGCCACCGGCACCAGGTCGTGATCGGCAAAGACACTCGCCTGTCCGGCTACATGATCGAGCCGGCCTTGGTCGCGGGCTTCATCGGCGCGGGAATGGACGTGACCCTGGTCGGCCCGTTGCCGACGCCGGCCATCGCCATGCTGACCCGCAGCCTGCGCGCCGACCTCGGCGTGATGATCTCCGCGTCGCACAACCAGTTCGAAGACAACGGCATCAAGCTGTTCGGCCCCGACGGGTTCAAGCTGTCGGACCAGACGGAGGCGGAGATCGAGATGCTGATGGCGGCCGACCGGTCCGCGCAGCTTGCGGCGCCTTCCAAGCTCGGCCGCGCCGTCCGGCTGAACGATGCCGGCGGACGTTACATCGAGGCCGCCAAGGGCACGTTCCCCCGCGGCGTCACGCTGACCGGGCTGAAAATCGTCGTGGACTGCGCGAACGGCGCGGCTTACAGCGTGGCGCCGACCGTGCTGTGGGAACTCGGCGCCACCATCATCCCGGTGGGGGTGGAACCTGATGGGTTCAACATCAACAGCGGCTGCGGCTCCACCGTGCCGTCCTTTCTGTGTTCCAAAGTGCTGGAGCACGGCGCCGACCTCGGCCTGGCGCTCGACGGGGACGCGGACCGGCTTCTGCTGTCCGACGAGCGCGGCAGGATCATCGACGGCGACCAGATCCTGGGCTTGATCGCGCAGTATTGGGGCCGGGCCGGGCGGCTGACCGGGGACGGCGTGGTGGCGACCGTGATGTCCAACCTGGGGCTGGAGCGTTTCTTGGCGTCGGAGGGCGTGGCGCTGCACCGCACCCAGGTCGGCGACCGCTACGTGGCCGAGCGCATGCGCGCCTGCGGCAACAACGTCGGCGGCGAGCAGTCCGGCCACATGATCCTGTCGGACTACGCGACTACGGGCGACGGCCTGGTCGCGGCGCTGCAGGTGCTGGCCGTGCTGGTCCAACAGGGTCGCCCGGCCAGCGAAGCGTGCAAGCTGTTCGATCCTCTGCCGCAGATGCTGCGCAACGTGCGCTTCACCGGGCGCTCGCCGTTGAAGGACCCCCACGTGATCGCCGCGGTCGCCGACGCGGAAGCCGAGCTGGGCCAGACCGGCCGGCTGTTGCTGCGCTTGAGCGGCACCGAGCCGGTCCTCCGCGTCATGGCGGAAGGCGAGGACGAGGCGATGGTGGGCCGGATCGTCGCCCAGCTTTGCGACACGGTGGTTGCGGCGACCCACGAGGCCGCGTGATTGGCCGCCCCGCCGGCCGCGTTCTGGTCGTCGCGGGTTCGGACTCCGGCGGCGGCGCGGGTATCCAGGCCGACATCAAGGCGGTCATGGCCTTGGGCGGCTACGCCGCGACCGCGATCACGGCGCTCACGGCGCAGAACACGGTGGGCGTGCACGGCGTGTTGCCGGTTCCCCCGCACTTCGTCCGCCAGCAGATCGACGCCGTGCTGGACGACATCGGCGCGGACGCGGTCAAGACCGGGATGCTGGGCAGCGCGGACGTCGTGCAGGCGGTGGCGGCGGCGCTCCGCCGGCGTGGCAGCCCGATCCCCTTGGTCGTGGACCCGGTCATGGTGGCCAAGGGCGGGGCACGGCTGCTGGACGATCCGGCGGTCGCGGCCCTGCGCCGCGACCTGCTGCCGCTCGCGGCCCTGCTGACCCCCAACGTGCCGGAAGCGGAGGCGCTGACCGGCCTCGCCATCGCCGACCACGCGACCGCCCGCGCCGCAGCGCAGGCGTTGCTGGACCTGGGCGCCGCGGCCGTGCTGCTGAAGGGTGGGCACCTGCAGGGCGCGGTGGTGCGGGACATCCTGGCGACCCCCGCCGGGCTTGAGGTGGTCGAAAGTCCGCGCGTGGACACGCGCCACACCCACGGCACCGGCTGCACGCTGGCCAGCGCGGTTGCTGCCGGGTTGGCGCAGGGCATGACACTCTCGGACGCGGTGCGGCGTGGCGCCGCTTACGTCCACGCGGCGATCCTGGCCGCGCCGGGGTTCGGCGCCGGGCACGGACCGCTCGGGCACGGGGTGACGGTTGATCCCGCCCGGCTTGCTTGGACGCCTGCTCGCGATTAAGTCTCCCGGCGGGCCACGTCCCCCCACCGGGACGCTTCTCTTCTGAAAGGGAGAGCGAACATGACGCTCGCACTCGACGCCGCGCCGGTCGCGGCCAAGCCGGCTTTGCGCCCGGCCAACCCCGATTTCTCATCTGGTCCCTGCGCCAAGCGCCCCGGCTGGAGCCTGGACGCGCTGTCCGGCGCGTTGCTCGGCCGCAGCCATCGCGCAGCCGGGCCGAAGGCGCGGCTCGCGGAGGTGATCGACCGCTCCCGCGCCATCCTGGGATTGCCGCAGGACTGGGTGCTGGGCATCGTGCCCGGTTCCGACACCGGCGCGGTCGAGATGGCGATGTGGTCTCTGCTCGGTGCCCGCGGCGTGGACATCCTGGCGTTCGAGAGTTTTTCCGGGGCTTGGGCCACCGATGTCGTGAAGCAGCTCAAGCTGGCCGATGCCCGTGTGCTGTCGGCGCCTTACGGCGGTCTGCCGGACCTCGCGCAGGTTGATCCCGTCCGTGATGTGGTGCTGGCCTGGAACGGCACCACCTCCGGCGTGCGGCTGCCCGATGCCGAGTGGATCGCCGGGGATCGCGAGGGCTTGGTGATCTGCGATGCCACCTCCGCCGCCTTTGCCATGGCGCTGCCCTTCGAGAAACTCGATGTCGTCACCTGGTCCTGGCAAAAGGTGCTGGGCGGGGAAGCCGCGCATGGCATGTTGGCCCTGTCCCCGCGCGCCGTCGCCCGGCTGGAAAGCTACAAGCCGGCCTGGCCACTTCCAAAAGTGTTCCGCCTGACCAGCGGCGGCAAGCTCAGCGCCGGCATCTTCCGGGGCGAGACCATCAACACGCCCAGCATGTTGTGCGTCGAGGACGCGTTGGACGGCCTGCGCTGGGCCGAGGGCATCGGCGGCCTGCCGGCGCTGATCGCGCGCAGCGAGGCGAACCTTGCCGCCGTCGTCGCCTGGGTGGAGCGCACGCCCTGGGTCGATTTCCTCGCAGCTGACCCGGCGACCCGGTCCTGCACCTCCATCTGCCTGCGCATCACCGCGCCCTGGTTCACCGCGCTGACGCCGGACGAGCAGGCCAAGGCGGCCAAGCGGCTGCCCTCTTTGCTGGACAAGGAGGGTGTCGCCTTCGACGTCGCTTCATACCGTGATGCGCCGCCGGGCTTGCGGATTTGGGGCGGCGCCACCGTCGAGACCGCCGATATCGAGGCGCTGCTGCCCTGGCTCGATTGGGCCTATGCCCAGGTATGCCCGGCATGACCGCCCGCGTCCTGATCAGCGACAAGCTTTCGCCCGCGGCGGTCGAGATCTTCCGGGCGCGCGGCCTGTCCGCCGATCTGCAGCCCGGTCTGACGCCTGCGGAGCTGCGCGCGATCATCGGCGACTATGACGGCCTCGCCATCCGCTCCGCCACCAAGGTGACGCGCGAGCTGCTGGACGCGGCACCCCGGCTGCGCATTGTCGGACGGGCCGGCATCGGGGTGGACAACGTGGACGTGAAGGCCGCGACCGCCCGCGGCGTCGTGGTGATGAACACGCCCAACGGCAACGCCATCACCACGGCCGAGCACGCCATCGCCATGATGTTCGCGCTGGCCCGGCAAATCCCGGAAGCGACGGCCAGCACGCGCGCGGGCAAGTGGGAAAAGAACCGCTTCCTGGGCGTGGAGCTGACGGCCAAGACGCTCGGCCTGATCGGCTGCGGCAACATCGGCTCCATCGTGGCGGAGCGCGCGGTGGGCCTGCGCATGCGGGTGGTCGCCTACGACCCGTTCCTGACGGAGAAGCGGGCGCTCGACCTGGGCGTGGAAAAGGTGGAGCTGCCGGAACTGCTGGCCCGGGCCGACGTGATCACGCTGCACACGCCGCTTACCGACGCCACGCGCAACATCCTGTCGCGCGACGCCATCGCCGCCTGCAAGCGCGGCGTGCGGATCGTGAACTGCGCCCGCGGCGGCCTGGTTGACGAGGCGGCCTTGGCGGAGGCGCTCCAGTCGGGCCAGGTGGCCGGCGCGGCGCTGGACGTGTTCGAGACGGAGCCTGCGACCAGCAGCCCGCTGTTCGCCCTGGACAACGTGGTGTGTACGCCGCACCTGGGCGCCGCGACCTCGGAAGCGCAGGAGAACGTCGCGTTGCAGGTCGCCGAGCAGATGAGCGACTTCCTGCTGACCGGCGCCGTGTCCAACGCGATCAACATGGCCTCCGTTTCGGCGGAGGAGGCGCCGCGGCTTCGACCCTACATCGAGCTGTGCCGGCTGCTGGGCTTGTTCGCCGGGCAGATGACCCAGGCGGGGGAGGGGGTGCTGCGCAGCGTGTCGGTCGAGTACGAGGGCCTGGCCGCGCCGCTGAACCACCGCCCGATGACGGCGGCCCTGCTGTCGGGGCTGCTCGCGCCGCTGATGGCCGGGGTCAACATGGTGAACGCCCCGGTGATCGCCCGGGAACGCGGGCTAGACGTGGCGGAAACCGTGCACGACCGGCCGAGCGAGTATCAGACCCTCGTGCGCTTGACCGTCACGACCGACCGGCAGACCCGCTCCGTCGCCGGCACCCTGTTCGCCGGCGCCCGCCCGCGCTTGGTGGAGATCAAGGGCATCAAGGTCGAGGCCGACTTTGGTCGG
>CALMAB010000171.1 GCA_937858325.1 uncultured Acetobacteraceae bacterium | reverse complement strand
GTCCAGCCCGTCGATGCGCCCAGCGGCCACCCGGAGCTGCAGCAGTTCCAGGTTGCCGATGATCGCGGTCAGGAGGTTGTTGAAGTCGTGCGCGATGCCGCCGGTCAATTGACCGACTGCCTGCATCTTCCGCGATTGGCGCAGCTGTTCCTCCGCATGCGCCAGCGCCTCCGCCGCTTCCTTTTCTGCCGTGACGTGCCGCCCGCTGGCATAGACCAGCCCCTCGTCGGGCAGGGCGGCCCAGGCGACCCAGCGACGCGAGCCGTCCTTGTGGCGCATCCGGACCTCGCAATGCTGCGGGCTGTCAGCGGGGCCTGCATCGAACGCGGCGGCGCTCACGGCGCGGTCGTCCGGATCGACGAACTCAAGATGGCTCCGCCCCAGGAGGTCGGCTGGCTGCCAACCGAGGATCCGGGTCCAGGCTGGGTTGGCCGCCTGGATGGTGCCCCGCCCGTCGCAAACCAAGAGCAATTCCTGCGAGATGCGCCAGACGTGGCCGCGATGGTCCGGACCAGAGCAGCCGGAGCAGCCCTCGGGACGGTCCAGAGCCACGTGCAGCGAGGCCGGGCTGCGTCCAAGCTCGAAGCTGATCCGTTCGGCGCCACGGCGTGCTTCCCCTCCAGCCGCGGACGACGAGGCTTCCCATTGAAGCAGGCCAGTCATTGCACCCTCACCCACAGCATGATCTCGACACTCAACTTATCGTGATAATACCGAAGGCGCGTCGGCGTTCAACAAGGTTAACAGCGGCGCTGACAAATCATGAAGCGCAGCGGATCAGCCCGCGGTACCGTCCGTGCCGGCGCCGCAGATGACGGCGCATACCTCCTCACCCGGCTCGGGCCGGTAGGCCCCCGTGAGCAGGGCGGCCACCGCCGCGGCGCCGCCCAGTTCAGACGCCACGCCATGTTCGAACCACAGCCAGGCGGCGGCGTCCCGCATTGCCGGGTCGGACACGAGCACGACCTGCTCGACATGGCGCTGGACGATGGCGAAGTTGAGCGGGTCGGTGCTGCGCGGCGCCAAGGAGCCGGCGGC
This sequence comes from uncultured Acetobacteraceae bacterium, assembly GCA_937858325.1. GTDB lineage: Bacteria > Pseudomonadota > Alphaproteobacteria > Acetobacterales > Acetobacteraceae > CAHJXG01. The sequence continues at coordinate 3,018 of CALMAB010000171.1, read as the reverse complement.
GGTCTCGATCCGGTCGAGCAGCGCCGGGCGCCCGGCGTCCAGGCTGCGCCGCAGGGTGGGGGCGCCGTCCGGCTCGACGCCGATGATGCGGATGCCGGGCTTGATGGCGCGGGCGGCCGTGGCGATGCCGCTGATCAGCCCGCCGCCGCCAACCGCGACCAGCAGTGTGTCCACCTCCGGCGCGGCATCGAGGATTTCGGTCGCGACCGTTCCTTGCCCGGCGATCACCATCGGGTCGGCGAAGGGGTGGATGTAGGCCATGCCGCTTCGCGCTGCGTGGCGCAGCGCCGCCGCGTTGCTGTCGTCCCACGCTTCGCCTTCCACCACCACCTCGGCGCCCCAGGCCCGCAGCTTGCGGCGCTTCGCTTCGGGCGCGGTGACGGGAAGGAAGATCGTGGCCGGCACCCCGGCGATCCAACCGGCATAGGCCACGGCCAGCCCGTGATTGCCGCCGGACGCGGTGGTCACGCCCCGCGCCAGCGCCGCGGCCGGCAACGCCAGCACCGCGTTGCAGGCGCCCCTCGCCTTGAACGAGCCGGTGACTTGCAGCGACTCGAGCTTCAGCACGAGTTGCGCCGCGACGGCCGCATGTTCCCGCGCCGGCGCCGCCTCGAGCATGGGCGTGCGGCGCACCCGGCCGCTGATCCGCTCCGCCGCGCGGCGCACGTCGTTTATGGTGGGCACGGCGCCTGCCGCCTGCCCATCCCCTGCCTGCTCGTCCATGGAACGCCTCAGATCTGCTCGGTGTCCAAAGCATACCCGGCGGCGCGCACGGTGCGCACCACGTCAAGCTCGCCCTCGCCGTTGATGCTCTTGCGCAGTCGCCGGATGTGGACATCGACGGTCCGCGGCTCGACGTGGATGTCCGGCCCCCAGACCGCGTTCAGCAGCTCTTCCCGCGAGAACACCCGGCGCGGGTGCTGCATCAGGAACTCCAGCAGCCGGAACTCGGTCGGCCCCAAATGGATCGCCCGGCCGTTGCGGTGCACGCGGTGGGCGGACAGGTCCATGGTGATGTCGTGGAACGCGTGCTGGCCCCGCACCGGCACGGCCCCGGCCCGGCGCAGCAGCGCCCGCATCCGGGCCAGCAGCGCGTCCATGTTGAACGGCTTGGTGATGTAGTCGTCCGCCCCGGTGTTCAGCCCGCGCACCGCGTCCCCGTCCTCCGTCCGCGCCGTCACCATGATGACCGGCAGGTCGCGGGTGGCCGGGCGGCGGCGGATTTGCCGGCACACCTCGATGCCCGACATGACCGGCAGCATCCAATCCAGCAGCACGATGTCGGGCACGCCTTCGGAGATGCGGGTCAGCGCCTCCTGGCCATCGACCGCCTCCTCCACGCGGAAGCCCTGCTTTTCCAGGTTGTAGCGCAGCATGGTCGCCAGCGCCGCCTCGTCCTCCACCACCAGGACGTAGGGCTTGGACAGGCCGGCGGGCGCGGGCAGCATCAGCGCGGGTCCGCGTCGTCGGGCAGGCGGGCGCCGGCGAAGGCCGACCCATCGCTCTTTGGCCGCTCCTCCCGCAGCGGCTCGCCAGTGACGGCATAGTGTACGTGCTCCGCGATGTTGGTGGCGTGGTCGCCGATGCGCTCCAGGTTCTTGGCGATGAACAGCAGGTGCGTGCAGGGCGTGATGTTGCGCGCGTCCTCCATCATGTAGGTGACCAGCTCGCGGAAGATCGAGTTGTAGATCTCGTCGATGGCGAGGTCCGCCTGCCACGACTGCCGGGCCTTGTCGGCGTCGTTCTCGCCGATGGCGTCGATGACGAGCTTCAGGTTCTCCTGCACCAGGCGCGACATGTTGGCGATGCCCGTGAGGCTGAACGGCAGGCGGTACTCCCCCAGCACGATGGAGCGCCGGGCGATGTTCTTCGCGTAGTCGCCGATCCGCTCCATCGCCGCGGTGATCTTCATGGCGCCGACGACCTGCCGCAGGTCGTCGGCCATCGGCTGGCGCAGCGCCAACATGCGGATGATGAGCTGCTCGGCCTCGCGCTCCTGCGCATCGACCTGCAGGTCAAGCTCGACGGCGCGGGTGGCGACGCCCACGTCGCCGTGCAGGATGGCGTCGGTGGCGAGCGCCACCTGGTTCTCCACCATGCCGCCCATCTCGGTCATCAGGCCGCGCAGGAGCTGCAGCTCCTGGCCGTAGCTTTTGACGATGTGCTGCGCCTCGGACATTGTGCTGGGTTCCCTCAGCCGAACCGGCCGGTGATGTATTCCTGCGTGCGCCGCTGCTTCGGCGCGGTGAAGAGCTGTGCTGCCGGCGCCACCTCGACCATCTCGCCCAGGTAGAAGAACGCCACCTGGTCGGCGCAGCGCGCGGCCTGCTGCATGTTGTGGGTCACGACCGCGATGGTGAAGTCGCGCTTCAGCTCGTCGATCAGCTCCTCCACCTTGAGCGTGCTGATCGGGTCGAGCGCGCTGGTCGGCTCGTCGAGCAGGATGACCTCGGGCTTTACTGCGATGGTGCGGGCGATGCACAGCCGCTGTTGCTGGCCGCCCGACAGGCCGGTGGCCGGGCTGGACAGCCGACCCTTCACCTCTTCCCACAGCGCGGCGCGGGTCAGTGACCATTCCACGCGCTCGTCCATGGCGGACCGGGAAAGCTGCTCGTGCAGCTTCACGCCGAACGCGATGTTGTCGTACACCGACATCGGGAACGGCGTCGGCTTCTGGAACACCATGCCGATGCGGGAGCGCAGCGCGTTCGTGTCGATCTCGGGCGCAAGCAAGTTCTGGCCGTCCATCAGCACCTCGCCCTCCGCGCGCTGGCCGGGGTACAGGCTGTACATGCGGTTCAGCACGCGGAGCAGGGTCGATTTGCCGCAGCCGCTGGGTCCGATCATCCCCGTGACCTGCCGGGCCGGCAGGTCGAGGTTGATGCCTTTCAGCGCCTGGTTGGTCCCGTAGAAGAAGTCGAGCCCGCGTATCGCGATGCGCGCCGGGTTGAGGGCGCCGGGCCGCACGGCGGCGCTCGCTGCGGGGGCGGGCTACCTCGTCATTCCGCGCGCCGTGAC
>CALMAB010000170.1 GCA_937858325.1 uncultured Acetobacteraceae bacterium | reverse complement strand
GCCCAACCGCGCCCGTGGTCCGGCGGCAGGCCCGTGCCGGGCGATACCGACGGTTGAAAAACTTTTATCATCCTTAACTAAAAGCTGGTATCCTGGGCGAGCATCATTCATTGATCGAGCCCATGAGCACATCGCAACCGAGCTTGGACCGGCCTCCGCCGCGTGCGGTGCCAGGAGGACGCACCGCGGAAGCGCGGGAGGCCAACCTACTGACCCTGTTTCGCGAGCTCAAGCTGCGCGACCTCGCGCTGGACCGCATCCGGCAGGGCCTGTGCGTATACGACGCGGAGCAGCGCCTGATGCTGTTCAACCGCCGTTACGCCGAGATGTACGACCTGGACCCCGGCCAGCTCCGCCTCGGCATGGGGCTGCGCGACGTGGTGGACCTGCGCTACGCCGCCGGATCCGGGCCGGACATGTCGGACGAGGAATACAAGGGCTGGCGGGAGCGCATCAACCTCGCCAACCGCGTCACCGACACGGAGGTGATGCTGCGCAACGGCCGCGTCCACGCCATCCACCACGAGCCGACGCTCGGCGGCGGCTATGTCGCCACCTTTGACGACGTGACCGAGCGCCGCCACGCGGAGGCGCACATCCGCCACATGGCGCTGCACGACGAGCTGACCGGCCTGCCGAACCGCGCCAACTTCACGGTGGCGCTGGACCATGCCCTGGCCCGCCTGCGCGGCGAAAGCCGGCCGGAGGACCACCGCCCGGCGCTGCCGGACGGGAACTGGCTGGCCGCCGTGCTGATCGTCGATCCCGACCATTTCAAGGACGTGAACGACACGCTGGGCCACGCCGCGGGCGACGCGCTGCTGCAAGGGGTGGCCGAGCGGGTTGCCCAATGCCTGCGCCCCGGCGACACGCTGGCCCGCATCGGCAGCGACGAGTTCGCGGTGCTGCTCGAACAGGTCGCGACGGCGGAGCAGGCGGCCGACACGGCACGCCGGATCGTCGCCGCGGCCTCCGTGCCCTATGAGCTGGACGGGCAGGACATGGTGGTCGGCGTCAGCGTCGGCGTCACGCTGTGCTCCCGCGAGGACAACATCACCGATCCGGCGCCGCTGCTCAGCCAGGCCGACATGGCGCTGTACGAGGCCAAGACGAAGAAGCGCGGCACCGCCTGCTTCTTCCACCCGGCGATGCGCGCGGCGCTGCACCGGCGCAAGGAGATGGAGCGCGACCTGCGCCGCGCCCTGGCGGAAGGCGGGCTGCAGGTGCATTTCCAGCCCATCACCGCGATCGACTCCCGCCGCATCGTCGGCGCAGAGGCCCTGGCCCGCTGGCCTCACCCTGTGCACGGCATGGTGCCGCCATCGGAGTTCATCCCGCTGGCGGAGCGCGCCGGGCTGATCTGCGAGTTGGGCGCGTGGGTGCTGCGCACCGCCTGCACGGAGGCCGTAGGGTGGGACGGCCTGAGCCTTGCGGTCAACCTGTCGCCGGAGCAGGTGCGCCGCCCCGGCATCGTCGAGCAGGTCACCGGCATCCTGCGCGATACCGGCTTGCCGCCGTCCAACCTGGAGCTGGAGATCACCGAAGGCAGCCTGCTGAACGAGACGCCGCAAACGCTGCTGACGCTGACCCGGCTGCGCGCCCTGGGCGTCAGCATCGCGCTGGACGACTTCGGCACCGGCTTTTCCAGCCTGAGCTACCTGCGCCGCTACCCCTTCACCAAGTTGAAGGTGGACCGCAGCTTCGTGGGGTCGATGGCCGCCGACACGGCGACGCACGCCATCGTGCAGGCGGTGGTGACGCTCGGCCGCAGCCTGTCCATGCGCGTCATCGCCGAGGGCGTGGAAACCGAGGCGCAATACAGGATGCTGACCACCATGGATTGCGACGAGGCCCAGGGCTACCTGCTCGGGCGCCCCTGCCCGGGCCAGGAGTTCAAACGGCTGGTTGCCCTGCAACGCGAAAGCGACGCGGCAGCCGTCCGCCCGGTTTAGTGCACCAGCGCCGGCACCATCTCGTGCTGCACGATCGCCGCCACGGCCAGGTCGCAATCGGCCGCCACCGCCATCGGCGAGCCGTCCGCCGCGAAGATCGCGAACGCCGTTTCCCCGTCCATCCAAACCGGCTTGACATAGGCAAGCTGCGACATGCCAAGCTGCATCAACTGCGCCTGGGTCAGCTTGCGTATGTCGATCTCCTCCTGCGCCAGGTCCTGGTCCAGGTCGCCATCGATCTCAAAATCCTTCAAGGTGGTCACGGCCATATCTCCCCGGCGGTCGCCGCCAAAAGAACTAACGATGCAAGCCACGCGAACCGGCAGCCTGCGACCGGCCCAAACCCATGCTCATAACGCCGGATGCGAAGACCCGTCGCTACGCACCTGATTTAAATGCCGTTCCAGATTAGCAATCAAGTTGTTTCTGAGGTCGAATCCATCACCTGATCGCGAGGCGTGGGATTCGGCTTGGTTATTTCGATGGTCCGCACCCGAATCTCAGGCTGCGGGCGCGCCAGATCGATGTGCAGCAGCCCGTTGTCGAGCCACGCGCCCTTCACCTCGATTCCCTCCGCCAGCACGAAGGCGCGCTGGAACTGCCGGGCGGCGATTCCGCGATGCAGGTACACCCGGCCCTGCGTGTCGTCCGACTGCCGACCGCGCACGACGAGCTGGTTGTCCTCCTGGGTGATCTGCAGGTCGCCCATGGTGAAGCCGGCGACCGCCAGCGTGATGCGCAGCCCCGTCGGGTGCGTTTGCTCGATGTTGTAGGGCGGATAGCCGTCCGCGGGCGACTTCGATGCGCGCTCCAGCATCTGCTCCAGGTGGTCGAAGCCCAGGAACAGCGGCGACGTGAACATACGCGTGGACGACATGGCGGTGGCCCCCTCCTGCGAGCGAAGCTGTTGGTTGCGGGACCCGGCGCGGCATCCCGACCGTCTCGATGTTGGCAGCGCCGCCGGCCGTTGCAAGGGCACGTGCCCCGGGAACGAAACGGGGGCATGGAGCCGGGGGAACGAAGATTGAACCGGCGCGCCCGTCCCGCTACACCGCACCCATGACCTCCGCGACGCCCGCCGCTTCCGGCACCAAGCTGCCGATCCTCCAGCCGCCCCACCCGATGCTGCGCGCCAAGACCCGCCGCGTCGGCCCGGCCGACATGGAGCAGGTCCGCGCCCTGCTGCCGGACATGTTCGCCACCATGTACGCCGCCCCCGGCATCGGCCTGGCCGCGCCCCAGGTCGGCGTCGGCCTGCGCTTCGCGGTCATCGACCTGATGCCGAACGAGACGCCCGCGCCGGTGGTGCTGGTCAACCCCGAGGTGATCCGCGTCAGCGAGGACTGGGCGGTGCGGGAAGAGGGCTGCCTGTCCCTGCCGGGCCAGTACGCCGACGTGACCCGCCCGGCCCGCGTCGCGGTGCGCCACCAGGACGTGGACGGCGCCACCCACGAGATCGAGGCGGAGGGCCTGCTCGCCGCCTGCCTGCAGCACGAGATCGACCACCTGGACGGCGTGCTGTTCGTGGACCACCTGTCGGCCTTGAAGCGCAACATGCTGCTGCGCAAGCTCGCCAAGGAACGCCGGCAGATGGCGGCCCAGGCAGCGTCCGATTGACGCCGCTGCGCCTCGCCTTCATGGGCAGCCCGGCCTTTGCGGTGCCCACGCTCCGGGCGCTGCACGCGGCCGGGCACCAGGTCGCGGCGGTGTACAGCCAGCCGCCCCGGCCCAAAGGGCGGGGCCGCGCCCTGACCCCCTGCCCCGTTCACGAGGCCGCGCTGAGCCTCGGCCTGCCGGTCCGCACGCCCGCGCGTTTGCGGAACGACGCCGCGGAGCACGCCGCCTTTGCCGCGCTCGACCTGGACGCCGCCGTGGTCGCCG
>CALMAB010000169.1 GCA_937858325.1 uncultured Acetobacteraceae bacterium | reverse complement strand
CCCGACATGTACAGCGTCTTGGCGGCCGAGTTGATGATCTGGTCGATGGCCTGCATGGCGAAGTTGAAGGTCATGAACTCGACGATGGGCCGCAGCCCGTCCATCGCGGCGCCCACCGCCATGCCGGTGAAGCCGTGCTCGGTGATCGGCGTGTCGATGATGCGCCGCGGGCCGAACTCGTCCAGCAGGCCTTGGCTGATCTTGTAGGCGCCCTGATACTGCGCGACCTCCTCGCCGAGCAGGAACACGCGGTCATCGGCGCGCATCTCGGCAGCCATGGCGTCGCGCAGCGCTTCCCGCACAGTGGTGGGCTTGGTCGGCCCCCAATCGCGCTCCGGGGCGGCCGCGGTCGAGGCCGGCGTGACCTGCGCCGCCACAGCCTTGTCCGCGACGACCTTGTGATCCTCCAACGGCTCCGGCACGGGCTGCTTCGCCGCTGCGGGCGCAGGCGCATTGGGCTTGGCTCCAGTCTCGCTTGCGGCTTCGCCATCGGCTGACAAGGTCGCGATCGGCGTGTTCACCGCGACGCCGTCTGTGCCTTCCTCGACCAGGATCTGGGACAGCTTGCCCTCGTCCACGGCCTCCACCTCCATGGTGGCCTTGTCCGTCTCGATTTCCGCGATCACGTCACCGGCGCGCACGTCCTCGCCCACCTTCTTCAGCCAGCGGGCCAGCTTGCCCTCTGTCATGGTCGGCGACAGCGCCGGCATCAGAATCTGTGTGCTCACGCCTTCAGCCCTCAACCAGAACGTCGGTCCAAAGTTCGCGCTCATCCGGCTCGGGGCTGCTTTGCGCGAAATCGGCCGCCTCCTGGACGCGGGCCTTCACGGCGGCATCAATCGCCTTGAACTCGTCCTCGCCCATGCCGGCTGCTTCCAGCAGGTGCCGCACTCCCTCGATGCAGTCCCGCTCGGTGCGCATCTTCTGCACCTCATCGCGGGTGCGGTATTTGGCCGGGTCCGACATGGAATGGCCGCGGTAGCGGTAAGTCTGAACCTCCATCAAGTACGGCCCGGCGCCGGACCGGCAATGCGCCACGGCCACGTCCGCCGCCGCCTTGACCGCCGTCACGTCCATGCCGTCAACTTTCGTGCCAGGGATGCCCCACGGCGCCCCATTGACGGAAAGATCATGCGACGCCGAGGCACGCTCCAAGCTGGTGCCCATGCCATACTTGTTGTTCTCGATGACGTAGATGCAGGGCAGCTTCATCAATGCTGCCAGGTTGAAGCTCTCAAAAACCTGGCCCTGGCTCGACGCGCCATCGCCGAAATACGTGGCGCACACCCGGTCGTTGCCGCGATACCAGTTCGCCATCGCAAGCCCGGTGCCCAGGCTCACCTGCGCACCCACGATGCCATGACCGCCAAAGAAACGCTTCTCCTTGCTGAACATGTGCATGGAGCCGCCCTTGCCCTTGGAGTAGCCGCCGCTGCGCCCGGTCAGCTCCGCCATGACGCCGCGCGGCTCCATGCCGGTCGCCAGCATGTGGCCGTGGTCGCGATACGACGTGATCACCTGGTCGCCGTCCGACAGCGCCATCTGGATGCCGACCACCACCGCTTCCTGCCCGATATACAGGTGGCAGAAACCACCGATCAGGCCCATGCCGTAAAGCTGTCCGGCCTTTTCCTCAAATCGCCGGATGAGCAGCATGTCACCGTAAGCTTTGACAAGCTGCTCCCGGCTCATGGCCTGGTTGGTGGCGGGAAGCTGGGACGCCCCGGAAGCGGACTCAGGCTCCTTGCTGCGCTTCCGTGTCTCGGCCGCCTGCGCCATGCGCGTCGCTCCTGTGGGACATAGGGTATGTGTCCAACACCTAGCGACCGCGTTCGATCACGACAAGTCCACTGACCAAAGAACTCTTGTTGTGCAATGCAATGCAGGTCGTCGCTCAGCAATGTTCCGGCAAAGCTCGTTGCCAAACCCGGTCAGAACAGGCGCTTGCCCGCGCCGTAGGGCATCACGACCTCGGACGGGTCGGCGACGTTGAGCATGGCGCGCGCGCGCTCATCCAACGTGTCGGGATCGAGCCGCTGAGGCCGCAGCCCGGCGACCCGCCGCTCCCACATGTCGCGCTCCGTCGTCGCGCGGAGAAGTTCGGCCTCTACGGCCCTCAGCTGCTCCTGGCGCACGGCATACGCTTGCGAACCCCGTGCGCCCTGCGTGGCGTTCCAGCCGAAATACCCGGCCAGGCCCAGGAACACGGCCGGCGCGATTAGCGCCCTTGCCTGCCGCCGCAATGCCCCGCTCCAGCTCATGACCCGCCCCTGACCTGCTTCGCCGAACAGCATACTTCGTTTCAGCAACGGATGCGATGCCCTATGCGCGCCGTAGGATCGTGCGCCCGGCGTAGCGCGCCGCCGATCCCAGCTCCGCCTCGATGCGGATCAACTGGTTGTATTTCGCCGTCCGGTCGCTCCGGGCCAGGCTGCCGGTCTTGATCTGCCCGCAATTCGTCGCCACCGCGAGGTCGGAGATCGTCGTGTCCTCCGTTTCCCCGGACCGGTGGCTCATCACCGCCGTCAGCCCGGCCCGCTGCGCCAACTCCACCGCTTCCAGCGTTTCGGACAGGGTGCCGATCTGGTTCACCTTGACCAGGATCGAGTTGGCCGTCCCGGTCTCGATCCCGCGCCGCAGCCGCTCGCTGTTGGTCACGAACAGGTCGTCGCCCACCAGTTGCACCCGGTCGCCCAGCACCTCCGTCAGGTGCTTCCAGCCGGCCCAGTCGTCCTCGGCGCAGCCATCCTCGATGGACACGATGGGATAGCGGCCCACCAGCTCGGCCAGATAGGCCACCATGCCGGCGGCGTCGAACCGCTTGCCCTCGCCCTCTAGCCGGTACTCGCCGTCCTGGAAGAACTCGGTGCTGGCGCAGTCGAGGGCAAAGGTCACGTCCTCGCCGGGTCGGTAGCCCGCCTGCTCGCAGGCCTGGGTGATGAAGGTCAGCGCCTCGTCGGCCGACTTGAGGCCGGGGGCAAAGCCGCCCTCGTCGCCCACGTTGGTGTTGTGCCCGGCGGCGTGCAGCTTTGACTTCAGCGCCTGAAAGATCTCGGACCCGACCCGCACCGCGTCGGCAAAGGTCGGGGCGCCCACCGGCTGCACCATGAACTCCTGGATGTCGATCGGATTGTCCGCGTGCTTGCCGCCGTTCACGATGTTCATCATCGGAACCGGCAGCGTGCGGGCGAACACCCCGCCGACGTAGCGGTAGAGCGGCAGCTTCAGCTCGGCCGCCGCCGCCTTCGCCACCGCGAGCGACACCGCCAGGATCGCGTTGGCGCCGAGCCGCGACTTGTTGGGCGTGCCGTCCAGGTCGATCATGATCTCGTCGAGCCGGATCTGGTCGGTCGGGTCCATGCCGCTCAGCGCGTCGAAGAGTTCCCCCTCCACGCTGGCGCAGGCGTTGCGCACGCCCTTGCCCCCGTAGCGCGCCTTGTCGCCGTCGCGCAGCTCCACGGCTTCGTGCGCGCCGGTGCTGGCGCCGGACGGCACCGCCGCCCGGCCGGACGCGCCGCTGTCCAGCAAAACATCGACCTCCACGGTCGGATTGCCCCGGCTGTCCAGGACCTCGCGGGCGACGATATCGGCAATGGCGCTCATGAAGGCTCCGTCCGGTCGTGGTGGGTGATGGCAGCTTTGCAGAAATCGTCCAGCGCCTTCAACCGCGCGATCAGCGCCGGCATCGCGTGCAACGGGATCATGTTCGGTCCGTCGCTCGGCGCCGCATCGGGATCGGGATGCGTCTCGATGAACAGGGCGGCCACACCGACCGCCAGCGCGGCGCGGGCCAGCACCGGGGCGAACTCGCGCTGCCCGCCGGAGGAGCCGCCCTGCCCGCCGGGCTGCTGCACGCTGTGCGTCGCGTCGAACACGACGGGGTAGCCGGTCCGCGCCAGCACCGGCAGGCCACGGAAGTCGTTGACGAGGGTGTTGTAGCCGAAGCTCGCGCCGCGCTCCGTCAACAGGATGCTCTCGTTGCCGGTTTCGGCGATCTTCTCCGCGACGTGCGCCATATCCCAGGGCGCCAGGAACTGGCCCTTCTTCACGTTCACCGCGCGCCCGGTCTCGCCCGCGGCGACCAGCAAGTCGGTTTGCCGGCACAGGAAGGCGGGGATCTGCAGGACATCGACCGCCTCGGCGGCCGGGTCGCACTGGTCGGGGGCGTGCACATCGGTCAGCACGGGAAGGCGGAACCGCTCCCGCACCCCGGCCAGGATGGTCAGGCCCCGGACGATGCCCACCCCACGGGCGGCATTGGCGCTGGTGCGGTTCGCCTTGTCGAAGCTCGACTTATAGATCAGCGGCACCCCCGCCGCCTGCGCCATGTCGCGCAGCGCCTCCGCCGTCTCGAACGCATGCGCTTCCGACTCGATCTGGCACGGCCCGGCGATCAACACGAACGGCAGCGCGTTGCCGATCCCGATATCGAGCACCCGGACGACGCGCGTCTCGGACGGGGACCGCGCCTCAGACAAGGCGGGCCTGCTTCACGGCTGCGGCGATGAAGCTGGAGAACAGCGGGTGCGGGTCGAGCGGCTTCGACTTCAGCTCGGGATGGAACTGCACGCCGATGAACCAGGGATGCGCGGGCAGCTCCACGATCTCCGGCAGGATGCCGTCGGGCGACATGCCGGAAAAGCGCAGCCCCGCCGCCTCAAGCTGCGGCCGGTAGTGCACGTTCACCTCCCAACGGTGCCGGTGCCGTTCCTGGATCGTCGCGGCGTCCCCGTAGATCTGCCGCACCAGCGACCCCGCGCCGAGATGCGCCGGGTAGGCGCCGAGCCGCATGGTGCCGCCTAGGTCGCCCCCTTCCGCCCGGCGCTCGATCTCGTTGCCCCGCGCCCACTCGGTCAGCAGGCCAACCACCGGGCTGCCGCACGGACCGAACTCGGTCGAGGAGGCATCCGGCAACCCGGCCATGTGCCGTGCGCACTCGATCACCGCCATCTGCATCCCGAAGCAGATGCCGAGGAACGGCACCCGGCGCTCCCGGGCGAAGCGCACGGCCGCGATCTTGCCCTCCGTCCCGCGCTCCCCGAAGCCGCCCGGCACCAGGATGCCGTGCACGCCGTCCAGCCGGGCAACCGCATGGGGCTGCTCGAAGATCTCGCTGTCCACCCAATCAAGCCGGACGCGCACCCGGTTCCTGATCCCGCCATGGGTCAGGGCCTCGCCCAGGCTTTTGTAGCTGTCAAGCAGGTTGGTGTACTTGCCAACGACGGCAATCCGCACCTCGCCGTCCGGCCCGCGCATGGTATCGACGATGCGCTGCCAGGCTGACAGGTCCGGCTCCGTCTCGAATGGCAGGCCGAAGTGCCGCAGCACCTCCCGGTCCATGCCCTCGGCGTGGTAGCTGATCGGCACGGCATACACCGTGTCCACGTCGAGCGCCGCGACCACCGCCTCCGGCCGCACGTTGCAGAAGCTCGCGATCTTGCGCCGCTCGCCCTGTGGAATGGGCCGGTCGCAGCGGCAAAGCAGCATCTGCGGCTGGATGCCGACGTTCTGCAGCTCCTTCACCGAGTGCTGCGTCGGCTTGGTCTTCAGCTCGCCCGCGGACGGGATGTAGGGCACCAGCGTCAGGTGCACGAACATCGTTCGTGTGGGGCCAAGGTCGTTGCCAAGTTGCCGGATCGCCTCCAGGAACGGCAGGCCCTCGATGTCGCCCACCGTGCCGCCGATCTCGATCAGCACGAAGTCCAGCCCCTCGGCGTCCCGGGTGATCGCCTCCTTGATCGCGTCGGTGATGTGCGGGATCACCTGCACGGTGGCGCCCAGGTAGTCGCCCCGGCGCTCCTTGGCGATCACGTCGGAGTAGATGCGCCC
>CALMAB010000168.1 GCA_937858325.1 uncultured Acetobacteraceae bacterium | reverse complement strand
GCGGGATGTCGCCATCGGCCTCGTGCTGTCGCTGGCGCTCGGGTTCGGCCTGCTGTTCCTTCATTTCTACACCGCCTTCGCGACGCAGGCGACGGCGCTGCTGTTCGGCAACGTGCTGGCCGTGGACGAAGGCACCGTTTGGATGCTCGCCGCGCTCGGCGCCACCAGCCTCCTCGCGCTCGCCGTTATTTCCCGGCCGCTGCTGTTCGCCAGCCTGCAGCCGGAACTGGCCGAGGCGAGGGGGGTCTCGCTGCGGCTGTACTCCGTGCTGTTCCTGGCCATCGTGGCGCTGGCGACGGCGGAGTGCGCGCAGATCGTCGGCGTGCTCCTGGTGTTCTCGCTCATGGTCGGCCCGGCGGCGACGGCCCAGCGGCTCACGACCGGGGTGGGGAAGGGCATCCTGCTCTCGATGGCCTTGGCATTGGCGGAGGCATGGCTCGGCATCGCGCTCGCCTTCATCACCGATTGGCCGAGCAGCTTCTGGATCACCGCCCTGAGCGCCGGGGCCTACCTGCTCGCGGCCCTGCCGCGGCCGGCCTGGCGGAAACAGGCATCAGCGTTGCCCCGCCAAGCCTTGGACCACCCGGCGCAAAGTGCCGCGCCCCGAAAAAGCTGACGCGGGCGCCTGGCCCAAGGGGCTGCGAAGGCGACGCCGCGGCGTAGGGCTTGCCATGGCCGGCGTCCGTGGCCTACCGATTTCGCGCCGTGTTTCTTGAGGTACCCATGACCAAGCAGCTCCACCTCGGCGCCTTCATGCGCCCGGTCGGCATCCACACCGCCTGGTGGCGGGTGCCCGGCGCCTGGCCGGATGCCAACTTCAACCTCCACGCCCTGGTCCGCCTGATCCAGACGCTGGAGCGCGGGCGGTTCGACGCCTTTTTCATGGCCGACCACCTGGCCGTGCTGAACATGCCCATGACGGCGCTCCGCCGCAGCGCCACGGCCACCTCCTTCGAGCCGCTGACCCTGCTGTCGGCCTTGGCCATGGCGACAGAGCGCATCGGCCTGATCGCCACCGCCAGCACGACGTTCGACGAGCCGTACCACATCGCCCGGCGCTTCGCCTCCTTGGACCACATCAGCGCCGGGCGGGCCGGGTGGAACGTGGTCACCACCAGCAACCCCGACGCCGCATTGAACTTCGGCCGGGACGAGCATGTGGAGCATGACGAGCGTTACCGCCGGGCGCGCGAGTTCCATGCGGTGGTCACGGGCCTGTGGGACAGCTGGGCGGACGACGCCTGGCTGCGGAACCAAGACACCGGCATCTTCTTCGACCCGGACAAGATGCACGTGCTGGACCACCGGGGCGAGCACCTGCACGTCCGCGGACCCCTCAACATCGCGCGCCCTGTGCAGGGCTGGCCGGTGATCGTGCAGGCGGGCGCGAGCGAGGCCGGGCGGCAGCTCGCAGCGGAAACGGCGGAGGCGGTGTTCGGCAGCAGCCGCACGCTGGAGGACGGCCAAAGCTTCCGCGCGGACCTGTCGGCGCGGATGCGCGCGCTGGGCCGCAACCCCGCCCACCTCAAGGTATTGCCCGGCGCGCTGGTGGTCGCGGGGCGGACGAGCGAGGAGGCGCGGGAGAAAAAGGCGCTGCTCGACAGCCTCGTGCATCCCGACAGCGGCATCCCGAACCTGTCGATCCGCTTGGGCGTGGACGCGTCCGGCTTCGACCTCGATGCGCCGCTGCCGGAGCTGCCGCCGACCAACCAAGGCCAAAGCGGGCAGGCCGCCCTGGTGGCCCTGGCCCGGCGCGACAACCTGACCGTGCGGCAACTGGCGCAGCTGGCCGGCGGCTATGCCGGGTTGCAGATGGTGGGCACGGCGGGGGAGATCGCCGACACCATGCAGGCCTGGCTGGAAGCGGACGCCGCGGACGGCTTCAACGTCATGTTCCCGACCGTGCCGGCCGGCCTCGACGACTTCGTGGACCTGGTGGTGCCGGAGCTGCAGCGGCGCGGCATCTTCCGCCAGGAGTACGAAGGCACGACGCTGCGCGACCACCTGGGCCTGCCGCGGCCGGCCAACCGGTTCTTCGGGCCGCAGGACGGCCGCCGGGCCGCGGAGTAGCAACGGCGGGCGGCACGCCTGCCCGGGCGGTTACATGATCGGCAAGGCTGCCGTCAGCCAAGCCCTTCCTCGCTCCCGGGCACCGACATGTCGAACGCGTTCAGCATCACCGACACCAGGCAGTAGCCGCCGACCAGGGACACCAGCTCCCCCACGCCGTCCTTGCCGAACGCGGCCAGTGCCGCCCCATAGGTCGATCCCGGCAACTGCTTGCCGCCCGCCAGCGCCGTCGCGACGTCGTAGGCGGCCGCCTCTTCCGGGCTGAGGTCCGGCGGCCGTTGCCCGGCGGCGATCGCCGCGATCTTGGCCGGGGACAGGCCGGTGCTTTCGGCCACGTGCTCGTGCGCGTACAGCTCGTAGCGCGAGTTGAAGCAGGCGCCGGTGGCCAGGATCGCCACCTCCCGCACCGGCTTGGGCAGGGTGGCCTGCTCGATCAGCGCCTTGGTGTACTCCCAGGCCGGCCTGCCGAACTGCGGGAAGTGCAGCATCGGCGGGAACGGCCCGACCAGCGCGCCGTCGGCGCGCTTGGACACGAAGCCCTTCAGGTGCTCGGCAATCACGGGCGCCATGTCGTCGTGCAGCGCGTGCTGCTCCGGCGTCATCACCGCGGGCGGCAGAGGGGGCAGGCGCATAGGGGGTCTCCGGTGTTACACTTGCGGCCGTTTATTGCGTCATTGCGAGGAGCGCAGCGACGCGGCAATCCAGGGGCCGCCAGCACGGCGCCCCACCCCTGGACTGCCACGCCGCAAGGGCGGCTCGCGATGACGGAAGGGGCCGGGGCAAGGGGCCGTCGGTGCAAGGAC
>CALMAB010000167.1 GCA_937858325.1 uncultured Acetobacteraceae bacterium | reverse complement strand
GGGTGGTGGGCGACATGGTGCTGGCCAAGGCGCCGGTGGCGCCGCACCGCATCGTGGGGATGCACCGCTACCGGGTCGGCGAGAAGTACCCGTTCCGCGACGCCGCCAACCGCATCGACGACCCCAAGACCACGGCGGCGGTGGGCGCGGCCCTGTGCGTGCAGGCGGAAGGGCGACTGCGCAACTTCATGCTGCGCACGGGCCGGCTTTCGATGCGCTCCACGGCCCGTTACATTGGCAGGATGGACAACAACGGCCAAATCCGGGAGGAGAACGTCGTGCTGCGCAACCTGGACCTGGACGGGCCGCCGGCGCAGGACGTGTCCTTCAAGATCGCCTTCCAGACCGTGACGCAGCTCGGGTTCCGGCAGCTGCCCATCGCGCGCTGGACCGCGACGCCGCTCTACGTCATGGAGTTCGCCAACCCCGACGACGCGCAGCGCATGGACCTGCCGCTCACCGTCACCGTCGCCCGGCGGGAGATCGACCCGGACGCGGCGGAGGCCGAGATGCAACGCGAAACCTTCAGCGTCGATGAGGTCACGGACGCGTCCGGCGCGACGCAGCGCAACGGCGACGTGCGGCTGCGCTTGCAGACGCTCGACGACGGGGACGGCTATTGGCGCGACACCGGCCGGCTGGCGATCCCGTGAGCGCCCCCTACTCGAACACGGCCGTGGTGGAGCGCGCGGCGAAGGTTGCCGAGGCGGCGCGGGACGGCGCGGCGTGGCTGGAGGCGAACGGGACCCGGCTCAAGGAGGACCCCGCCGCGCTGGCCCGCGACTTCCGCCGGTTCGGCCCGGCTGCGCGTGGCGGCGGAGCGGCCGATGTGCGTCGCGGTGTTCGGCGCGTCGCAGGCCGGCAAGAGCTACCTGGTGTCCTCGCTCGCCAGCCGGCCGGGCAAGGCCCTGGAAGCGACCTATGGCGACCGGCGGCTGAACTTCCTGCAGGACCTCAACCCGCAGGGCGGCAAGGAAAGCACGGGGCTGGTGTCCCGCTTCACGGTGCGCGGCGTGGCGGCGCCCGCGCAGGCGCCCGTGCCGGTGCGGCTGATGTCGCAAACGGACATCGTGAAGATCCTGGCCAACGCCTACCTTGAAGACTTCAAGGTCCGCGACCTGCGCCCGCCCAAGCCCGCCGACATCGCCGCCCTGTTCCTGCGGCTGTCGCAGGAGGCGGGCGGCGCCGTGGGCGGCGCCCTGTCGATGGACGACATCGAGGAGCTGCGCGAGTACTTCGACCTGCACTTCGGTGCCCACCCCATCCTCCGGGAACTCGGCCCCGCCTACTGGGCGTACGCCGCGGAGGTCATCCCCCGCCTTTCCCCGGAACAGCGGGCGGAGGCCTACGCGCCGCTGTGGAACGGCACGGAGGCGTTCACCCGCGTGGCCCGGCAGTTGACGGGCGCGCTCGCCGCGCTCGGCTTTCCCGAGGTGGCGTTCTGCGGCCTTGACGCGTTGCTGCCGCGGGAAACCAGCGTGCTGGACGCGGACATGGTGTTCGGCCTGGGGGAAGGGGGCAGCGGCACGCTCCGCATGGCCACCGCGTCCGGGGCGTCGGCGCCCGGTGCTTCGGCATTGGTGGACCGCTCGGTGGTGGCGGCGCTGATCGCGGAGATCACGGTGCCGCTCGCCGAGCGCCCCTGGGAGTTCTTCGAGCACACCGACCTGCTGGACTTTCCCGGCGCGCGGACCCGGGAAGAGATCACCGACCCCGAGGGGTTCCTCGCGCAGCCGGGCCGCCTCGGCCGAGTGTTCCTGCGCGGCAAGGTCGCCTACCTGTTCCAACGCTACAACGCGGAGCAGGAGATCGCGGCCATGCTGCTCTGCGTCGGCCCGTCGAACCAGGACGTGCAAACGCTGCCCAACATGATCGACAACTGGATCGGCCAGACGGTCGGTCCCACGCCCGCGGCGCGCGCCCGGCAGCGCAACAGCCTGTTCCTGGTGCTGACCAAGTTCGACGGCGAGTTCGAGGACAAGGCCGGCGAGGACGTGGCGGGCGGCCAGCGGTGGACGGCGCGGATGCAGGCGTCGCTGCTGGACTTCTTCGGCAAGGCGCACGGCTGGCCGCGCGAATGGGCGCCGGGCCAGCCGTTCAGCAACACGTTCTGGCTGCGCAGCACCGCCATCGGCTTCGCGGCGGTGATGGACTACCATGCGGACGGCGCGGAGGCCGGCGTGTCGCCCCGCGCCGCGGCGGCGGTGGAGAAGCGCCGCACCGCCTATCTCGGCAACCCGTTGATCCAGGCGCACTTCGCCGACCCGGCCCGGGCGTGGGACGCGGCGCTTTCGCCGGGCGACGGCGGCATCGGCTATTTGGCGGAGGCGCTGCGCCCGGTGTGCGACCCCGCAACCAAGGCGGAGCAGGTGTCCGGCTGCGTGGAGGAGCTGGCCGCCGACATGGCGCACCGGCTGCGCCCGTTCTTCCACACCGGGGACCTGGCGGCGGAGCTGGCCCGCGCGAAGCGGGAAGCCGGCGGCGTGGTCCGCGCCTTGATGGCCTGCGCGCAGGCGCAGATGTTCGGCCCGCTGCTGCGGGAGATGCAGGTGACGCAGGACCTGGTCAGTTCCGTGTACTGGGAGCTGCAATCCAAGGCGGACGACGCGCCGGCGAGCATCGGCACCGACGCGCCCCTGACGGATTACATGAGCGCACTCGGCGGGCTGCTGGACGACGACGAGCCCGCGGCGCCCGCAGCGGCGCAGGCGCGCGACCGCTTCGACCGCTTTGCCGACCTGGCGCTCGCCGAGTCGAACCGGCAGTTGCTGGCGCTGGCCGACGATCCCGCGACCCCGGCCGTGTTCCGCTTGCCGCGGGAGCAGGCGGCGACCCTGGTGAACGAGGTCATGACCGCCGCGCGCCGCTTGGCGCTGCGCGACCGCATCGCGGGGGATTTGCGGGCACGCGCGAGCTTCCAGCACCGCAACCCAAGCGCGGCGCAGAAGCCGATCATGCTGGTGGAGGCCGGGATCAACGGCTTTGTCCATAGGCTGGACTTCGACCGGGTGCCGCCCGACCGGCGCCCCCGGCCCCGCGGCAGCGAGCGGCCGGTGTTCGCGCCGCGCCCGCC
>CALMAB010000166.1 GCA_937858325.1 uncultured Acetobacteraceae bacterium | reverse complement strand
GCCGCCGTGGCGCCGACCGAGGGCGGGTTCGCCGTGCTGCTGGACAGCAAGCCGATGCGCATTCCGGGCGGCAAGCCGCTCACGGTGGCTGCCCCTGCCTTGGCCGAAGCCGTCGCCGCCGAGTGGCAAGCGGCGGGCGGCGCGAAGGGCGGCGCGATGACCATGGACGACGTGCCGCTGACCCGCCTGGCCGGCACCGCGCAGGACCGCATCGCCCCTGACCCGGCGCCGGTCGCCGCGGCCCTCGCGCAGTATGCCGAAAGCGATCTGCTGTGCTACCGCGCGGAGGCCCCGGCGGTGCTGGTGGTGCGGCAGGCCCATGCCTGGCAGCCTTGGCTGGATTGGGTGGCACGGCGGTTCGGCGCCCGGCTGGACGTGACCACGGGCATCATGCACCGGGCACAGGACCCGGCGGCGCTCGATGCGATCCGCCAGGCGATGGCCGGGCAATCCGTGCCGACGCTCGCCGCGCTGGGCGTCGCTGTGCCGTTGCTGGGTAGCGCGGTGCTGGGGCTGGCACTCGCGGAGGGCGCGCTGGGTGCTGAGACGGCGCATGAGCTGGCGAGTTTGGATGAGCTGTTCCAGGTGGAAGCCTGGGGCGAGGACGCCGAGGCCTCGACCCGGCGGCGGCGGATCGCGGAGGATGTCGCGCTGGCTGAGCGGTTCATCCGGCTCAGCCGGTAAAGAGGGCGCAATCGGGGGCGCCGGGTCAGGACGGTGGCTCAGGCTCCCGGGGTGTTCGCAGACCGGCAGTTTCGCCTCCGTCCACGGTGATCACCGCGCCATTCACGTAGCGTGCGGCCGCGGAAAGCAGCCACCCGATCACTTCCGCGACCTCTTCCGGCGTCCCAAAGCGGCCAGCCGGAATGCGCAGCTCCAGCCGGCGGCGCGCCTCGTCCTGGCCGAGGATGCCGCCCATCATCCGCGTCGCGATCTGTCCCGGGCAGACCGCGTTGAAGCGAACGTCCGCGCCGAACTCAAGCGCAAGGGCCTGCGTCATGCCCAGCACGGCCGCCTTTGATGCGCAGTAGAGAGCAAGCCCTTCCTCGCCCACCTTGCCCGCAATCGAGGACACGTTGACGACGGCCCCTTTTCCCGCAATCAGGCCGGGAAGCGCGCAGCGGGTGAAAAGGAAGGCGCTGCGGGCGTTGACATCGAGAACTTGGTCCCAGTCTGTAACCTCCGCTTCAAGGAAAGCCACACGGCGCGACATGCCCGCGTTATTGACCACCCCAGCCAGCCTCCCGCCCCCGAGTTCGAGCGCATGGCTGACGATGCGCCTGATGTCCTCCGGGTTGCTCACATCTCCCGCGAGAAAGCTCGTTCGCGGCAACGTGGCCGCAATCTCCGCCCCTACTGCCTGGTCGCGGCCGGTGACAAGGATCTGCTCTCCCCGGTGGGCCAGGAACTCGGCGCAGGCACGGCCGATGCCGTGCGTGCCACCTGTGACGATATGCATCAGGTCTGCTCCCCGGCTGCCAAATCGGAGTCACGGCATGGGCTGGTTGCCAGGCCCACGCTAAAGGCCTGAGACGCCGCCGAGCTTCTGCGCCAACGTCTGGACATCGGCATCCAAGAACAGGAAATCGTCCAGCGCAAAGGGGCAGGTCGCAGGCACCGGGCGCGGCTCGCCACTGTCGTCGGTTGTGGCCTGCACCTGTTCCAGGGCTACCCCGTAAATCTCGCCAAGACTGATCCGTTGCCGCATTGAAGGAGCAAAGCGGTCCCGCATATCCGCCCTGAAGCCGATCACCTCACTGCGCAGTAAGCTTTTGCAGGCGCGCAGTTCCGACAAGCCCACGTCCTGCACCTCCTCGATCACGTTGGGCCAGTCCACCGGCTCGTTTAGGTGCTCGCCTGCCGCCAGCCGTCGCAGCAGGTCGGCTTGGCGTTCGGCCCAGGCCAGGGCATCGCGTTCGTAAAGCCCGTCTGGCATGATCTCTCCCTTGCCCTCGACTTATCCTCGCATGAAAACGCAACGCTGCGCTCGTTCAAAGCCCGGCGCGCCTACCCGAACACTTCCTCCCACGCCGCCCGCAGCGCCCCGTCCGCATCCGCCATCGTCACCGGCAGGCCGAGCGCGTGCAGGCTGGTGACGCCGTGCTCCGCGATGCCGCAGGGCACGATGCCGGCGAAGTGGCCGAGGTCCGGGTCCACGTTCAGCGCCACCCCGTGCCAGC
>CALMAB010000165.1 GCA_937858325.1 uncultured Acetobacteraceae bacterium | reverse complement strand
GTCCAGGCCCAGCACGGCCCGGCACAGCGGCGCCAAAGCCGCCGCGATCCGACCGATGCCGCAGCCCAGGTCCAGCACGTCGGCCTCGGCATGCAGAAGCTGGTTGGCGTGCAGCCAGTTGACGATCTCGGTGGTCGCCTCCGCCAAGATGGCAGGATCGCCGAGCGAGTACAGCGCCACGCTGGCCTCGGGCGAGTGCGCCACCGCGCGGTCGAAGAACGCGGCGATGCGCGCCAGGCCATCGTCGCCGGACGCGTCGTGCTGCGCGCCGGTCGCCTCCACCTCCGCCGCCAGCCGGTCAAGCGCAGCGCCCCGGCCTTCCACGAGCCGCGCCATCGCCGTCCAGCGCGCATCTTCCACCTCGGGGCGGTGCCGCGCCAGGACCGCCGCGATGCCCTCCGCCGCCACACCGGCCAACAGCATGCGCGCCACGGCGACCTCTGGCGAGATACGCGCGGCCAGGCAGTCCTGGATCGGCTGGTCCAAGCTCACGCCGCATCCGCTTGGATGTCGGCTCCCGGGAGCGTCAGCCAGCCAAGCCGAGCCAAACGTGCGCCCTCCCCGGCCAGGAAACGGTCGCCGATGTCGCCGCGCCAGCGTAGGTCGGGGATGATCACGTTGCGCGCCCGCGCCGCCGCCGCCGCCCGCGCGTCCTGCACCGTGGCGCCGATGCCGGTCACCACCATGGCGTAGCCGGTGCGGCGCCGGGCAAACAACTGGCCGCCCTCCCGCCGCATGTCGGAGAAGTGGTAGTGCGGCAGCTCGGCCCCGTCCGGCGGCTCGTGAAAGAAGACCGGCGGGTCCGCCGCGGGATCGGCGCCGGGCCGCTCCTCGGGGAAGCCCGGCACGGTCAGCACGATGCCGACGGACCAGCCCGGCACGGTCGCGAACCCCCCGGCGCCGCCGCGCACCATGCGGCGGAGCAGGTCGCCCCAGCCGTCCCGCTGCAACGGCGCCAGCACGGCGAAGCCGGGGTTGCCGAAGCGGCAGGTGAACTCCAGCGGCCACAGCCCGGCCTCGTTGGCGATCATGTTGAGGTTGACGTAGCCGACGTGCCCGGCGGCGGCGAGCAGCGGCGCGATCCGGTTCAGCGTCGCGTCGAACAGCGCGTCGGCGCCCTCGTAGGACAGCAGGGTGCCCATTTCCCCGGTCATCTCGCCCAACTCGCCGGGGAAAAACCGCTTGTGCTCGAAGTCGATGCAGGCGGGGCGGAGGAACGCCTGGCCGTCGAAATACGCGCCAACGCCGACCTCCACGCCCTCCAGCCGCGGCATCAGCAGCACGCGGCCCGGCGGCGTGCGGGACAACTGGAACAGCACGTCGGCCCCCTGCCGGTGGTCGCCCACGAACGTCGCCCGAGCGTTGTTGTCGTGCTTCAGCACCGTGCGCCCGGGATGCTCCTTGAGCCAGGCAGCGGCCTCCGCCGGGCTGTCGAACGGGGTGCTGGGGGCAATCTGCAGGCCGGCCTCCCGCAGCGTGGCCTGGCCAAAGGCGCGGTCGTACTCCAGCCGGTCCCCCAAGGCGCTGCCGCCGACCACCTGGAAGCCGGCCTGCCGCAGCGCGTCCTGCTCGGCGCCGCGGCCCACCTTCTCGAACAGCACCAAGCCGTCGTGGCCAACCCAGTCAAGCTCCGCCCGCCAATCCGCCACCGGGTCGAGCAGGCCCGCGAAGCAGCCGGCATAGGACGGGTCCCCGGCATGGGCGCGTACCTCATGCCCCTCGCGCTCCAGGCTGAGATAAAGATCACCCAGGTCGATCCGCGCCCCGATGCCGAGAACCCGCAACATTGCCTCCGTGCCACCCCCTCATGCCGTATCGCACAACTCCGGCCCTCACAAGACGGGGACCGGGGGCGTGGGCTTCCGGCGAAGGCGGCGGAGGCGCCCGCGGCGGTCGGGGGATCACCAGACCATACGCGGCCCCAGGTCGTCGCCGTGCAGCTTGGGGCGAGCGGTTGTTTGCCACTCCTGCATCGGCATGAAGCGGGGCGCCAGGAATCGGTAGGTGCGGCTCAGCAGCGGCCAGGTCCCCTCGGACCAGCCAGGTTTCGCGACGTCCCACGCCGCCAGGATCGGCTCCCACCCACGCAGGCTGCAATGCAGCCAGTCCCGGTGCAGGCGAACAAGGGCGCGCCAGGCGTCCAACGCTTGCAGCGCCTCCAGGACGAATTCGGTTTGGCCTTCAACGGCGGCAAAGCGCGCGTTGATCCGTTCAAGGGCGATGCTGGTCAGACGTATGACGCGGGACAGCAGTTCCGACCGGGACAGGTTCTGCGTCATGCCGGCCGTCAGGCTCCGCTCCCGCTCGTTCAGGCACAGCACCCGGCGCAGCAGCGAGTCCCGCAGCGCCTCGACAAAGCCCAGCTCGTGCGCCGCCTCCTCCATCAGCTTGGCTGCCGCCGCCGCATCCGGAAGGCCGAGGCGCGCTGCGGCCCCGATCAACGCGGCTTGCAGGCCGAGGCGCATGCCGGGATCTGCCGCCGCCGCCAGCACGGCCTGCGACTCCGCCTTGATCCAGTCCGCGAAGGTATCCCCTTCAAGCTGGCTGATGAGCTGCAATTGCAGCCGCGACGCCGCCAATCGCCGGCACCGCGCGCTTGGCTGCCAACCCGCCGTGCCATCCAGCACCTCGACGGGCAGGGGATCGCCGAGCCGAAGGCAGGTGACGAAATCCAGCGACCGGGCGATCCGCACCAGCATCCGGCCGTCCGCGGAGGCGCTGTCGATGCCAAGCTCCGCTTGGAGCGACCGCAGCGGCAGCACGGCCTTGCTGCGGCCCAACGGCATGACCAGGGACGGCATGCCGTCCGTTTCGGCCAGGCAGAACGCCACCTCGCCCAGCTTGCTGAACAGCGGGTGCTCGAACGTGCAGCGGTTGGACGCTGCGTCAGCCCGGGACGGTTGCGGCGGTGGTTTGGCAGGCATGGCCGCATTCTACGCGGGGACTGGTTAACAAGCCCTGAGCATCGCCTTTTGTGGGGAGCCTACTCCCAATCGGCTTCGAGCGCCGCGATGTCGGCGTCGCTGAAGCCGAAATGGTGGGCGATCTCGTGGATCAGCACGTTGCGGACGAGGCGGAACAGGTCCTCCCCCGTCTCGATCCACTCCAGCAAGATCGGCTCGCGATACAGCACGACCAGGTCCGGCGCGTGCGGCGTGCCGCCCGCGTCCTTTTGCCCAAGCGGCACGCCGCGATACAGGCCGGTCAGCTCCCAGGCGTTCTCGATGCCCAGCTCGCCCAGGGTCTCGTCGTCCGCGACCTCCTCGACCAGGATCGACACCCCGCGCACCCGGCGGCGCAGCGTGTCCGGCATCGCGGCAAGCGCCCGGTCGGCCAAGTCGGCGATGTCCTCGGGCGCGGGAGGCAGGGTATAGTTGGGCATACGCCTATCCGCCCCATCCCGCGCCGGAGGTCAACCGAAATGCCGCGTCCCGCCCCCATCGAGCCGTTGCCGCCGGGCGAGCGCGACCGGCTTGCCGAAATCCTGCCCAGTTGGCGCCTGCTGCCGGACCGGGACGCCATCGCCCGGGATTTCAAGTTCCGGGACTTCAGCGCCGCCTGGGGGTTCATGGCGCGGGTGGCCCTGCTGGCGGAGCGGCACGACCACCATCCCGAATGGTCGAACGTTTACAACCGGGTTTCCATCACACTCACCACGCACGACGCCGGCGGGTTGTCGGAGCGGGACATCGCGCTGGCCCGGGCGATAGACGCCCTTGTGCCCGGGTGAGGGCGCGGGTTTAAGACGGACCATGGACCTTGACGTCGCCACCCTCCCCGAACGGTCCCTGGCGATCCGGCGCGCCGCGTCCCGGCTGTGCTTCCAGCTCGGCTGGTCGCCGCTGCACGAGATGCCACTGCCGAACAACCGCCGGGCGGACATCATGGCGCTGCGCCCCGATGGCGGGTTCGCCTGCATCGAGGTGAAGTCCGGGGCGCGCGACTTCCTGTCCGACAGCAAATGGCCGGAGTACCGCGACTACTCGGATTGCCTGTACTTTGCGGTGGACCCGGACTTTCCGCTGGCGCTGCTGCCCTCCGACACCGGGTGGATGATCGCCTGCGACGGAACGGCGGAGGTCGTGCGCGAGCCGCCGGTCCACGCCCTGTCCCCGGCCCGCCGCCGCGCCTTGCTGCACCGCTTCGCCACCCTCGCCGCCCAGCGCCTGGCCTGGCTGCAGGATCCGGACGGGCAGAACGGCCTGCGAATGGCGCTGCGCGCAGAATAAGGCTGCCGCGGGCGGCCTACCCCGCGCTCCGCACCGCCGTCATGCGCTGCACCGTGGCCGTGGTCGAGTAGCCCGGCAGCAGCTCCGCCAGCCAGACCCGGCCGCCCCAGCCCTGCACCAAGTCGGCGCCGACCACGGTTTCCACGGTGTAGTCGGCGCCCTTGATCAGCAGGTCCGGCCGCAGCTCGGCCAAGGTCTCGACCGGCGTGTCCTCGTCGTAAACGCACACCAGGTCCACGGCGGACAGGCTGGCCAGCACCGCCGCGCGCGCGGCTTCCGGCTGCACCGGGCGGCTGCTGCCCTTCAAGCGCCGGACGCTGGCGTCCGAGTTCAGCCCGACCACCAGGCGGTCGCACTGGCTGCGCGCCTGTTCCAGAAGGTGGACGTGGCCGGGGTGCAGCAGGTCGAAGCAGCCGTTGGTGAAGCCGGTCCGCCAGCCCCGGCGGCGCCAGCGTTCCACCTGCTCGGCCGCGGCCTCCCGCGTCACCACCTTGCGCAGCGCGCCGCCCTGGGGGCTTAGGGCCGAAAGCAGGTCCCCTTCCCGCGCGACCGCGGTGCCGACCTTGCCGACGACGATCCCGGCCGCGATGGTCGCCAGGCGCACCGCCATCGGCAACGTCAGCCCGGCCGCCATCGCCGCCGCCAGCGTCGCAACCACCGTGTCGCCGGCGCCGGACACGTCGAACACCTCCGGCGCCTCCGCCGGGAAGTGCTG
>CALMAB010000164.1 GCA_937858325.1 uncultured Acetobacteraceae bacterium | reverse complement strand
TGGACGACGGCGAACGTCACGCGCGGCCACGGCTACATGGTCTTCGACACGCTCTATGGCCAGGACGGGACCTTCACCTCCTCACCGCAGATGCTGGAGGGCCATGCCGTCGAGAATGACGGCAAGCTGTGGACGCTCACCTTGCGCGACGGGCTGCTTTGGCACGACGGCGAGAAGGTGCTCGCGCGCGATTGCGTCGCCAGCATCAAACGCTGGGCGGCGCGGGATGCGTTCGGCGGGGCGCTGATGGCCGCAACCGACGAGCTCTCGGCGCAGGACGACAGGACGATCCGGTTCAAGCTCAGGAAGCCGTTCCCGCTCCTGCCGCAGGCGTTGGGCAAGCCGACCACGCCGTGCCCGGTCATGATGCCGGAGCGGCTCGCACTCACCGACCCGTTCACGCAGGTCACCCAGATGGTCGGCAGCGGCCCGTTCCGCTTCGTGGCGGACGAGCGGGTGCCGGGTGCGCGCAACGTCTACCAGAGGTTCGACAAGTACCTGCCGCGCCAGGGCGGCACGCCGGGTTGGACGGCGGGTGCGAAGGTCGCGCACTTCGACCGGGTCGAGTGGACGACGATGCCGGACGCCGGGACCAAGGTCGCCGCGATGCAGTCGGGCGAGCAGGACTGGTGGGAGAACCCGACGGCCGATCTTCTGCCGCTGCTGGCCAGGACGCGCGGCGTCAAGGTCCTGAACACCAACACGACCGGCCAGACCAACATGATGCGGCCGAACCACCTGCAGCCGCCGTTCAACAACCCCAAGGTGTTGCAGGCCCTGCTCCATGCCGTCGATCAGCAGGCGTGCATGGAGGCGGTCGTCGGGAGCGACACGTCGATGTACCGCACGCCGCACGGCGTGTTCTGCCCGGACACGCCGATGGCCAGCCCGGTCGGGCTGGAGCCGCTGCTGGGGCCGCGCGACTACCCTCGCGTCAAGGAAAGGTTGAAGGCGGCGGGCTATGCGGGCGAGAAGGTGACCATGCTGGTCGCGACCGACTACGTGCAGTTCAAGGCGATGTGCGACGTCATGGCCGACAGCATGAGCCGGGCGGGGATGAACGTGGACTACGTCGCGACCGATTGGGGCACCATGCTCCAGCGGCGCAACAACCGCGGGCCGAACAGCCAGGGCGGCTGGAACTGCTTCGTCACCGGCTGGGAAGGGGAGGACCACCTCAACCCGTCCAACCTTTACGCCATGCGCGGCAACGGCAACGACGCGGCGGCCTGGCCCGGGTGGTGCGTCAGCCCGAAGCTGGAGGCGCTGCGCGACGCCTGGTTCGATGCGCCGGACGCGGCGGCGCAAAAGCCGGTGTGCGAGGATCTTCAGCGCCAGGCGATGCTGGACGTGCCCAGCATCCCGTTGGGCCAGTTCCAGGTGCCGACTGCGTTCAGCACGCGGATCACCGGCGTGCTCGACGGTTTCGCGACGTTTTGGAACGTCAGGCCGGCCTGACCGGGCGCTGTCCTGCACCTGCCGAGCGGCCGTTGTTCTTTGCGGCCATTTTACCCCGCAGCCGCGTCAGTGCGCCGCCCGCACCCCGCACCAGTCGGCGACGAAGCCGGCGATGGCGAGCGTCACCCGCCGCAAGGTCGGCAAGTGCGCGCCCTCGTCGAACCCGTGGTGGTTCTCGCCGCGGGGGCCGTAGCACAGGGCCGGGATGCGGTGATACAGGCCGTAGAACCGGGTGTCGTTGACGGCGGTGGAGCTGCGCTCCTCCATCGCCGTGCCGAACACGGCCTGGTGCGCGGCGGCCAGCACGCGTTCGGCATCGCTGCCGGGATCAAGCACGTAGCCGTCAGCCTGGAAGCCGTTCCAGGTGATCTCCGGCGGGTTGTTGGCCAGGAAGGTGTCGGACCTGGCCGCCTCCGCGACGCAGCACCGCACCCCGGCACGCGCCTCCTCCAGGCTGGCGCCGGGCAGCAGGCCGATGCGGCAGTCCACCTCGCACCAGGCCGGCGTGCTGCTTGCCCAGTCGCCGCCGCGGATTACGCCCGGGTTGAACTTGATCGGGTCGACGATGCTTCCGAACCATGGGTCACGGCGCGCGGCCTGGTTCAATGCCTCCGTGTAGCGTTGCAGCGCCAGCACTAAATGGTAGGCGGACATGATCGCGTTGCTGCCGGACTGCGCGCGGGCCACGTGCACCGGAACGCCGTGCACGCGCAAGCGGAACCACATCACGCCGACATGGGCGCGAGTGATGGTGGCATCCGTCGGTTCGGGGATCAGCACGGCATCGGCCCGGTAGCCGCGGGCCAGGGTGGAAAGCGCGCCGTTGCCGGTGCACTCCTCCTCTGTGACACTCTGGACGGTGATGTCCGCCGTCGGCTCCAGCCCGGCGGCGCGGATCGCGTCAAGCGCGAACACGGCGGCGGACACGCCCTGCTTCATGTCCCCGGCGCCGCGCCCCCGCAGCCACTCGCCCTGCACGGCGGGGTTAAAGGGCGGCGTGGACCAGAGCTCGGCCGGGCCGGTCGGGACCACATCGACATGGCCCTGGACGATGAGGCTGCGGCCAGTGGGCGCAGCGGCGCGCCGGATGCCCACGACTTGCACCGCCCGGGCGTAATCGGCGTCCACCACGGGGCTGAAGCCGGGGAGGCCCGCCATGTCCACCTCCGCCAAGGCATACCGGTCCACGCTGTAGCCGCGGTCGGCGAGCTGCCGGGCGAGCCAGTCCTGCAGCGGCGCCTCTTGCCCGCGGATCGAGGGGAAGCGCACGAGGTCGGCGAGGAACTCGGTCTGCTTGGCGAACCCGGCGTCCACGGCCTGGCGCAGACGCTGGAGCAAGGCAGGATCGGGCATGATGTGGTCCTTGTTGGCCTAGGCAGGCTTAAGATGGCTTGGCACGACGCACCATTTCGACGACCGGTTGGAACCAAGCAGCACGCTTTGCCGAACGACGCTCACCGCCCAGTCCGCAACAGGTCAGCCATCCGCTCGGCGATGGCAACCGTGGTCAGGTGCGTGTTCGCCCGCGGCACCTCCGGCATCACCGATGCGTCCACCACGCGCAGCCCCGTGCAGCCGATCACGCGGCATTGCGGGTCAACCACGGCGCGAGGGTCCGCCGGGTCCCCCATGCGGCAGGTGCCGCTCGCGTGTTGCGCGTCGGAGCACTCGGCGAACAGCCAGTCATCCAACGCTGCGCCGCCCAGCTCCTGCTCCATCGGCACGCCTGAGACGCCGTACTCCGCCCGTTCGGCCACGGCCTGCACGCCTCTGTGCAGGCAGATCGCGCGCAGGCGCCGCACCCCGTCGCGCAGGCGCGCCAGGTCGCGCTCGTCGGACAGCATGCGCTCTTCCACGGCCGGGTCGGTCGCCGGGTCCGGCGTGGTGATGCGGACATGGCCCTCGCTCCAGGCCTGGTACACGGAAACGGCGATCCGCCCCTGCGCCGGGGTCGGGCCCGACTTGCTGAGAAGGCTGCCGGCCAGGTTGCCCGCGATCATGATCATGTCGTTCTCGCCGGCCCCTTCCAGCCCGGAGCTGTAGCGCAGGCAGCAGTTGGTGTGGCGGTGCGTCAGCGTGTCCACCCGGGCGTGCGGGCGCAGGTGCAGCAGGGCGCCCACGATCGGGTGGTCGAGCAGCACCGCGCCGACCGGGCGGTCGGCGACGACGGGGATGCCGAGCCGACGCAGCAGCGGTCCGGGGCCAATGCCTGAGCGCTGCAGGATCGCCGGGGAGTGGATCGCGCCGGCGCACAGGATGACCTCGCGCGCGGCGCGCGGCGTGCGGACCTCATGCCCGGCCCAGACGCGCACGCCGCTTGCATGGGGCCGGTTGCCCTCGATGGTCAGCGCCTCCACCATGGCCTCGCCGACGACCGTGAGGTTGGCCCGGCCGCGCGCCGGCTCCAGGTAGCCGTCGTTGGTGGAAATGCGGCGGCCGACGATGCTGTTGATGGCGTAGGGCGAGACGCCTGTCCCTTGCGGTGCGTTGTGGTCCTCGCACCAGCCATAGCCCAGGCCCAAGGCCGCCTCGCGCAACGCCCGGTCCACCGGTCCCCAGGCCTCGATCGGGGCGCGGAACACCGGGATGGGTCCGCTGGCCCCGTGGTAGGGCTCGTCGGGGAAGTTCTTGTCGGTTTCGAGCTTGCAGAAGTAGGGCAGCAGGTCCACCCAGCCCCAGCCGCGACAGCCCGCCGCCTCCCAACGGTCGAAGTCGTCGGGCACGCCGCGGATGGCGATCTGCCCGTTGATGGTGGAGCTGCCGCCCATCGCCCGGCCGCGCCAGAGCAGCCGTGGCTGCTGCCGCTCGGTGCGCCGCGCCAGGAGCTTCGGCCAGCGGTAGTCGTCATCGCCGATCGCGGCCATCGGGTTCGGGATGCTGATGTGCTCGGGCGTGTCGGCGGACCGCATGTCCCGTCCCGCTTCCAGCAGCAGGACGCGCGTGCCGGGGTCCTCGCTCAGCCGCGCCGCCAGTACGGCGCCGGCGGACCCGGCGCCGATAATGATGTAGTCGTACTCGGTATCGATCATGCCGGGCCTCCGCGGCACAACGATGCGGGGGGTGGCGGTGGTGTCAACCGTGGCCAAGCAGGCTTTGGTATGGCGCAGCGCGGGCTGTTTTGCATTGCGCGCACACCAGCATCAAGGTGATCGCGCGCATAAGGCTGGGCGCCTTGCTCAATCCTGCCCTGCTCACGGTGGCACTGCTCCAGCCGAGCAGGTAACCGAGCTTTTCGCACAGGGTCAGCTCTTCCGTCGCCGTCGCAAGCCGCCGCCGCGGATAACCTGGTCGGCGTGCGCCATGGCGGCGTCTAGGCTGGCGTAGTCGATGGGTGGCAGCAGGCGGGCGACCGGCTGGAAGGCCGGCAGCGGCGCGGGCACGTCCGGCGTCGCTGCTTCTGGCGCCTCCCGCCGTGGCCGGCCCGGTCTGCCTCACCGGCTCGTCGACGCCCTTGAACGCGAACAGCCGCCGGACCGCGCGGTGGGTGGCCTCCACGGCGATGCCCTCGCGCACGAATGCCTCCAGCAGCGCGAGCGCGCTCTTGACCGACATGTCGAGGTCGCGCGCCAGCGTGGAGGCCGAGATCAGCGGGGTCGCCGCCAGCAGGTCCAGGGCGGCCGAGGTGCGCGAGGTGGACCGCCGAGCCGGCACAGCCGCCGCGCCGGTCCACCGAACGCTCGCGCCAGGCATTCGCCTGGAGTCGCGCC
>CALMAB010000163.1:1187-10080 GCA_937858325.1 uncultured Acetobacteraceae bacterium | reverse complement strand
GGCATCGCCGTCACGGGGTCGGAGGCGCCGCGCCTGCTGGAGGACGCCGACGCCCTCGCGCTGATGGCCGCCGAGCCGGTCCGCAACATGGACGCCGACGAACGCGCCTACGAGGTCGGCGAGAGTCTGGACGATCTGCCGCGCCTGGCCCGGGCCATCGAGGCCCTCGCCGTCAGCCGGGCCGAGGCGCTGCTCGACGACCACACCCGCGTGCGCGACGCCTCCGCCGCCAAGGGCGTCCGCTCCACCGTGGAAGCCTGCCTGCCCGCCGACGTGATCGGTGCCTTTGTCCTGGTGCCCGCATGATGAACGTCGTGCTGCCGTTTCCTGCGCCCGCCCTCCGGCCGGAGCGGCGCGCCGATCTCGGCGTGGCGCACGCCGAGACCGCGTTCACCGCGCTCCGCATCGAGGGCGGGCTGTTCCCGGCGGAGTTCCTCCAGCGAGCCGCCGCCCTGACCGCCTCGGGCCAAGCCGCCGAGGACTATGGCCTGCCCCCAGGCCGCACGCTGCGTGACGAGATCGGCCGCTACTGGACCATCGCCGAAGCACTGTGGAAAGAGTACCGGCAGAACCGGCCCCGCCACGACCTGTCGGCCGAGCGCACCGGCGTCGAGCGTTGGCTTGTCCGCCTGCTCCGCGACGTGTTCGGCCATGCCGACGTGACGGCCTGCCCGGCCCGCGCCGCCCTGGGCGACCGCAGCTTCCCGATCACCCACCGCGCCCACGGCGGCGCCGTGCCCCTGCTGCTCACGGTGGCGGATCGGGACCTCGACCGCTCGCACCTAGCCTTCGGCGAGGAGGGCCGGCGCCGCGCCCCGCACGCCACGGTGCAGGAGTTCCTGAACGCCGACCCGACCACGCTGTGGGGCGTCGTCGCGAACGGGGGGCGCCTGCGGCTGCTGCGCGACAACCCCTCGCTGACCCGCCCGGCCTTCATCGAGGCAGACCTCGAACGCATCTTCGAGGAGGGCCTATACTCCGACTTCGCCACGCTCTGGCTGCTGGCCCACGCGTCCCGCTTGGCGCCCGGCCCGGGCGGCGCCCCCGAGTGCTGGTTGGAACGCTGGCGAACCGAGGGGGCCAAGACCGGCCAGCGGGCGCTGGAGAAGCTGCGCGCCGGCGTCACCGTGGCGCTGCGCGAACTCGGCTCGGGCTTCGTCGAGCATCCGGAGAACGACGCGCTGCGGGTCGCGCTGCGCGACGGCCGGCTCGACGCCGAGCGCCTGCACCAACAGCTTCTCCGCCTGGTGTATCGCCTGCTGTTCCTGTTCACCGCCGAGGAGCGCGGCGTGCTGCACACGCCCGACGCCACGGACGAGGCCCGCGCGCTATACGCGCAGGGCTACGCGGCGGCGCGCCTGCGCGACCGCGCCCGGCTCAAGCGCCACTACGACGCCTACGCCGACCTTTGGGCGGGCCTCCTGGTAACGGTCCAAGCCCTGTCGCGCGGCCAGTGGCTGCTCGGCCTGCCCGGCCTTGGCGGCCTGTTCGACGAGGCGCAGTGCCCGGACCTCGATGCCGCCGGGCTGCCGAACGCGCGGCTGCTGGCGGCCGTGCACGCGCTGGCCTTCTTCACCGACGCGGGCAGCCTCCAGCGGGTCAACTACCGCGACATGGGCACGGAGGAACTCGGCTCGGTCTATGAAAGCCTGCTCGAACTCCACCCCGTCGTGCAGGTGGAAACCCGGCCGTGGACCTTCGGCTTCGTGGGCGACGACGCGGGCGGGACCGCCAAGGGCAGCGAGCGCAAGCTGTCCGGCAGCTACTATACGCCGGACAGCCTGGTGCAGGAGTTGCTGCGCACCGCGCTGGACCCGGTGATCGAGCGGACGATCCGTGACAACCCCGCCGATCCGCGCGGCGCCCTGCTGCGGCTGACAGTTTTGGACCCGGCCTGCGGGTCCGGCCATTTCCTGCTCGGCGCCGCGCGCCGCTTGGCCGACGCGGTGGCCCGGCTGGACAGCGAGAGCGACCTGCCGGACGAGACGCTCCGCCGCCGCGCGCTGCGCGAGGTGGTGCGGCGCTGCATCTATGGCGTGGACCGCAACCCGCTCGCGGTGGAACTCTGCAAAACCGCGCTGTGGATCGAGGCCATCGAGCCGGGCAAGCCGCTCACCTTCCTCGACGCGCACGTCAAGTGCGGGGACGGCCTGATCGGCGTGGCCGACCTGTCGGTGCTGCAATCCGGCATCCCCGATGAGGCGTTCAAGGACCTGACGGGCGACGACAAGGGCTACGCCCGCGACCTGCGCAAGCGGAACAAGGGCGAGCGGGAGAACCCGAACTTCGCGCTGCTGCCCGATGTGGCGATGCCACCCGGCCTCGCCGCCACGATTGCCGCCCTGACCGACGCGCCCGAGGACACGGTGGAGGCGGTGGCAGCCAAGCGCCGCGCCCTGAACGACGTGCAGTCCGGCGGGGCCGGGCACGACCTGCGTGTGGCCTGCGATCTTTGGTGCGCTGCCTTCTTCGCGGCCAGGGCGACCCGGCCCGAGATGCGCGGCCGGGACATCGTGCCGACCACGGACACGGTCTGGCGCTACCTGAGCGCGCGGTCCTTGGTTTATGGACCGCTGATCGGCGTCGTCGAGGAATTGCGCGCCCGGTTGCGCTTCTTCCATTGGCCGCTGGAGTTCCCGGACGTGATGGTGGCGGGCGGTTTCGACTGTGTGCTGGGCAACCCGCCGTGGGAGCGGATCAAGCTCCAGGAGCAGGAGTTCTTCGCGTCTCGCAGCGAGCGGATCGCCAAGGCGCTGAACGCGGCGGCGCGGCGCGCGCTGATCGCCGCGTTGGCGGAGGGCGACCCGGCGGAGCGCACGCTGCACCGCGCCTTCGAGGATGCGAAGCGCGACGCCGAGGCGTCCAGCCAGTTCGTGCGCGGCTGCGGGCGTTTCCCGCTGACGGCGGTGGGCGACGTGAACACCTATGCCCTGTTCGCGGAGGCATTCCTGCGCCTGCCCAAGACACAGGGATGGGCTGGGTTGATCGTGCCGACGGGCATCGTCACGGACGACAGCACCAAGGCGTTCTTCGATGAGACTGTGAGGCGAAAACGCCTTTTCTCATCGCTCGGGTTTGATAACCAAAGGCGTATCTTTCCTGGCGTCCACCCTGACACACCGTTTGCGCTTATCACTTTCGGTGGCGCTTCGTCTGATGCACGGTATTCGTTTTACCTTCTGTCGATCGAGCACCTGGCCGACACGCGGCGAGCCTTTACCCTCTCGGCCGACGACATCGGCCTCATCAATCCCAACACCCGCACCTGCCCGGTGTTCCGCTCCTCGGTCGATGCGGACCTAACCCGACGCATCTACGCCCGCGTGCCGGTTCTGATCGACGAGGCGAAAGGCGCAGCGGGCAACCCGTGGGGCATCAGCTTCATGCGGATGCTGGACATGGCGAACGACAGCGGCCTGTTCCGCACCAGCCGTCAGTTGGCCGAGGCCGGGGCGGTGCGCGCCGGCGCCGATTGGGTGCCACCGGACCGGGCGCGCATGGTGCCGCTATATGAAGCCAAGATGATCCACCAGTTCGACCATCGCTGGGCGACCTACGCGGCGGACGGCACGGGCAGCCGCGACGTGGACGACGCGGAAAAGCGCGATCCGTTCTTCACCGCGACGCCTCGCTACTGGGTGCCCGAGCAGGAGGTTGGTGCGCGGCTGACCGAACGGGACTGGTCGCGGGAATGGCTCATGGGCTGGCGGGACATCACGAACGCCACGAACGAGCGAACGGTAATTGCGTCCGCTGCCCCCATTCTTGGAACAGGCGACACTTTGCTGCTGATGTTCCCAAATCAGCCTGCCGTGTACTGCGCCGCCCTGCTTGCAAACCTCTGCTCGCTGGTTGCGGATTACATTGCTCGGCAAAAGGTCGGCGGGACCCATCTCAAGTATCACGTTTTCAAACAGCTTTGCGTGCTGGCCCCATCCAGCTATATGCCGCCGATTCTCAGCTTCGTCCTGCCCCGCGTCCTCGAACTGACCTTCACTGCCGAGGACATGCGCCCGTGGGCCAACGACCTCGGCTATGACGGCCCGCCATTCGCCTGGAACGAAGACCGCCGCGCTCACCTCCGCGCCGAACTCGACGCTGCCTACGCCCACCTCTATGGCGTAACGCGCGACGAGCTTCGCTACATCCTAGACCCCACCGACATCCACGGCCCCGGTTTCCCCTCCGAGACCTTCCGCGTGCTGAAGGAGAAGGAGATCAGGCAGCATGGCGAATACCGCACCGCTCGGCTGGTGCTCGCCGCGTGGGATCGGCTGACGGCGGATGGCACTTTCAAGGGATGGGCGCACTAAGGTTTGATGGGCATAGTAGGTTCGTCTGTCCGCTGGGAGTCATGACTTGACCGCCGAGACCACCTTCGACGCCACTTCCGACACGCTGGCCCACCTGCTGAGCGAGGTCGCGGCCGGGCGCTTGCAACTGCCCGACTTCCAACGCGGCTGGGTCTGGGACGACGGGCATATCGCCGCCGTGATTACCAGCGTCGCCCGGAACTTCCCCATCGGCGCCATCATGACCCTGCAAACCGGCGGCGAGGTCCGCTTCATGCCCCGGTCGGTCGAAGGCGTCGTTTTCGTGGGCAAGCCGCCGGAACCTGAGCGCCTGCTGCTGGACGGGCAGCAGCGGCTCACCTCGATGTTCCAGGCGCTCAACCTGAAGCAAGCCATCCGCACCCGCGACAGCAAGCGGCGCGAGGTGGACGTGTTCTACTACGTGGACATCCGCAAGGCGCTCGGCACGCCGGAGGAGCGCGAGAATGCGGTGTTCAGCATCCAGCATGCAAGGCGCATCACGGAGGATTTTGGGCGCCGCACCCTGCTGGACCTCGCCACGCCCGAGCGCGAGTTCGAGGCCGCCATGTTCCCGTTAAACCAGACGTTCTCCTGCGAGGACTGGTTCGACGGTTTCCGGGACTTCTGGCGGGAGGACCGGGCGAAGCAGGACCTGCTCAAGCCGTTTCGCAAGGAGTTCATCGACGTCTTCAAGAGCTACGCCGTGCCGGTGATCCAACTGCGCCGCACCGCGAGCAAGGAAGCCGTCTGCCGCGTGTTCGAAAAGGTGAACACGGGCGGCGTCGCGCTGACAGCCTTCGAGTTGCTGACCGCCACCTACGCCGCCGAGGGCTTCAACCTGCGCGAGGACTGGCTCGGCCACCCCAAGGCCATGCCGGCTGTGAAGGGGCGCGCCGCCCGGATGGCCGAGGCCGGCAAGGTGCTGGAGGCCGTCGAGAACACCGATTTCCTGCAAGCGGTCAGCCTGCTGCACACAGCCGCCGGCAAAGCCCTCACCGAGGCCGGGCAGGGTGGGCGCGGCATCCCCTCCGCCATAAGCTGCACCCGGCAGTCCATCCTCGACCTGCCCCTCGCAGGCTACCGGGACCACGCCGACCGCGCCGAGGAAGGCTTCCGACGTGCCCGGCAGTTCCTGTGGCGGGAGAAGGTGTTTAGCGGCTACGACCTACCGTATCGCACGCAGGTGGTGCCGCTGGCCGCAATCCTCATCAGCCTCGGCGCCCGCTGGAACGATGCGGCGGTACGCGCGCGCGTGCGCAACTGGTTCTGGTGCGGCGTATTCGGCGAACTCTACGGCAGCGCCATCGAGAGTCGGTTCGCCCGCGACCTGCCGGAAGTGGTCGCCTGGGCGCTGGGCGGCGACGCGCTGCCGCAGACCGTGCAGGACTGCAACTTCTTCGCCGACCGGCTCCGCACGCTCCAGTCCCGGCAGTCCGCCGCCTACAAAGGGCTGCACGCGCTCATCATGCAGCGCGGCCGGGCGCTGGATTGGCGGACCGGCGCCGAGGTGCAGGAGCAGACCTACTTCGACGAGAGCATCGACATCCACCACATCTTCCCGCGCGCCTGGTGCGAGAAGCGGGGGATCGGACGCGGGCTGTATAACTCCATCGTCAACAAGACCGCGCTTTCCGCGCCGACAAACCGCTTCCTCGGCGGCGACGCGCCCTCGACCTACCTCAACCGGTTGCAGGAGCGCCAGAAGCTCGGCCCGGAGCAGATCGACACCCTCCTGCACACCCACTTCATCGATCCGGCCCGGCTGCGTGCCGATGACCTTCCCGGCATGATGGTCGCGCGGGCGGCGGCCCTGGCGGCGGAGATCGCCCATGCGACCGGGCGACCGGTGACTGGGGCGTCGTTCGCGGAAATCTTCGGAAGCAGAACGACGCCCGAGGATGCCAGCGAGGAGATGGCGGCGTGAGACTCGGTCCTGCCGACTCGCAAACGGGAAAGCCAAGCGGTCGCGCTCGGGGACACGCCTGCAAGGTTTGACCGAAGCGATCAGTTATCCTGCCGAATGCACGAACAAAGCTCACGCTTACGCGAAAGTCTCTCTTCTTTCGGGTCACGTCAGCAGGCGGAAAAGGCGGGCCTTCTTGGAAGGAGGCCCGCCCGCCGCGTCAGGCGTGCCGGGCTAGCCCGGTGATGGTGCCCACGCCGCCGTCATGCACCGTCAGCGTGCCCGCGCTGTAGGCAAAGCTCAGCACGCCGTTGCTGCCGCCGCCGTAAGGGTCCGCGACGCCGGACACCTTGACCGTCTCGACTAGCGTGTTGCCCCGGAACAGCGACAGCACCGAGTTCCTATAGCTCATGCCGTCGAGCGCCCCGAGGTTCTTCAGGTAAAGGTAAGCGTTGTTCAGGGTCACTGTCCCGTGGTCGGCCAGCCCGTTGTCCAGGGTCACGGCGGAATAGGCATTGTGGCCGGGGTCGCCGTGCACGGCCAGCGTGACGTCCGTCCCCAGCGACCCCGTGACCTCCAGCGCGCCTGCACTGGACTGCGCGCTGCCGACCTGGAAGGTGCCGGCGCCGCCGAGGCTGCTGTCAAGCAGCACATTCGTGCCGTTGACCGCGAAGCTGTTGTTCAGCAGCACGGTGCCGCCGTGCTCGACCAGACGGCCGAAGGCCATGCCGCCGGACAGCAGCACCGAGGAAAGCCGGTCCGCCGTCACCATCACGTCAGACGTGCCCGGGTAGGCGGCGCGCACGTCCAGGCTGACCCGGCCCCCAGCCACATTGACCTTGACCGCATTGGTCTCGTACGGCGCGGTCGCCAGGCGGAGCACGGCGCCCGCCGACATGTTGATGGTGGGCGCGGCAGCCAGGTATGCCTGGTAGGACGAAGGGGACGTGTAGCCGCGCTGGCCGCTGAGCGTCAGCGTGTCGCCGCCGAGGTTGCCGGACCCGAGGTTCATCACCCCGCCCGTCATGTACAGGTTGCGGTCGGGCGTGGGCGCCGCGCCCTTGGACCAGTTCACGGCGGCCAGCGGGCTGTTCATGGTGTTGCTGTGGCCGCCGACCCAGGTTTCGCGCGCCGCCTCGGCTGCCAGCGCCGGGTTGGCGCGGGTGCCCGCAGACCACGCATCGGACGGCTTGGCTTTGAAATAGTACACGCCGTCCGTGTTCTCCTGCCAGATGCGACCGTTCACCAGTTGGAGGTCGATCACCTGGCGCGTGGTGGGGTCGGCCTTGCCGTCCACCTCCACCTGGCCGACCGCGTTGATCCGCCACTGGTTGCCGTGCGTGTCCCAGAACGGGACCGATCCGCCCAGGTGCGCGGACCCGCCGCCGTTGTTGTTCACGGCCAACGGCACCGGCATCGGGTTGCCGATCCCGGGCGGGTAGTTCGCCCACGTCGCTGTTGCCGAACTCTTGCTATACCAGAAGTTGTCGGCGTTCTTTTGCCAGACGAGGCCGTCGTAGAAGCCCAGCGCGTCGACCCGGCCCGTGGTGAGGTCGGGCTTGCCGTTGACGGTGATTTGGCCATCGGCGTTGATTGCATAGACGACGCCTCTGGCATCAGTGACGCTGGCGCCTGGGCCTATTTTGTAAGTGCCGTTCGGGCTGGCGGTGGGCATGGATATAACCTCCAGGTGAATATCCTGGATACACCTGCGCGCGTGTTTGTTCTAATAAAATAACATTCATCTCGAAAATAATATGGCATCTGCGGCGATGCCGATCCGGATGGTTATGCGATGCCGGCTATGGCTCGACTAAGCCGGCAATTTGCTCAGCCGTGCCGACAACCGGTTCTGGTGCTGCTGCCGCGCTGGTATGCGCGCCGCCACCGAGGACAACGCGTCAGCAGGCGGATCACTCCGGCAAAAGGCAGGCCAACGTCGTTGCAGCGACTGCTGGAACAGCAAGACATTCCGAGGCTATGGGTCGGGTTCGCTTTTCCCGACCTGTTTTGCCGACCCATACACCACACCAGTCACTGGGAGGTATGGACGCGCGAACCCCCGAGCACTCAGGAACGCCGTCATGCGACGGTCTGCTTCACGGTAAACCGCCAGCCTGCCGGGGCCGGCGGTGCCGAAATCCGCCCCGTGCCGTTGCCGATACTCCGTCCAAACCACGGCAAGGATGCGCTGCTCGTCAGCTTGGTATCGGCGCCTGACCTCGTCGTACTCGCGCATCGCCGCGAGCGTCACGGCTTTGCTGAATTCCGCGTGGACGTCGATCTGTGGCAACTGCGCCGTCCTGCGCAGGGCATTGCGCAGGGTCACCTGACGGAAGATTTCTGCTTTATCCACGGCATCGTTCCAATACCCGACTGTTCCGGTCCTGGCCTCAAGCGGCGACGTCGATGTCGTCGTCGTCCTGGGCAGTGCTGGACTCGGCGCTCCAGGCGATCGACTGGAACGCTGAGATCGGCGCGACTTCCAGGAGCGCGTGGCCGGCCTCGGCCAGCACCTCGCCGAGCGCCACACGCAGATCGCCCACCATGGGCGACAGGCCCGGCTGATGGCGCCTGAACGCCATATCGGCAACGACCCAAAGGCGAGGCCCGACGTTTTGCACCGACGCCAACGCCGTCTGCTCGCCGTCGCTCGCGAAGAACACCTCCTCTCCGC